>JAHEZA010000118.1 GCA_023251335.1 Chitinophagaceae bacterium
CTAAAAGACCAAATATTCATTTAATAAGCCATTGTTTTGTGGTGGATATTATTACGCAGCATCATCTTGGTTATTTGGTTACAAAGTCCACGCCGGACATTGAATGTTTTGGAGTATATGTCCTCAATCTTGAGAAAAATAAAATTGAAAAAATAATTTCTAAGATTACATTGCTTGCCACGGGCGGAAATGGCCAGGTTTACCGCACTACTACTAATCCTTCGATTGCTACAGGAGATGGCGTTGCTATGGCTTACAGGGCAAAAGGAAGAATAGAAAATATGGAGTTTATACAATTTCATCCTACCGCTTTATATGAAGCAGGCAAGAGCGGACAGGCATTTTTAATTACGGAAGCCGTCAGGGGAGATGGAGGAATTTTAAGAAATAAAAATGGCGAAGCCTTCATGGAAAAATATGATGCAAGAAAAGACCTGGCGCCTCGTGATATTGTGGCCCGCGCTATTGATAGCGAAATGAAAATAAATGGTACGGAGCATGTTTACCTGGATTGTACCAAAATGGATCACGAAAAATTTCTGCATCATTTCCCGAATATTTATGAGAAATGCAAATCAATCGGTATTGATGTTGCAAAACAATACATTCCTGTTGCGCCTGCGGCCCATTATAGTTGTGGAGGCATAAAAGCTGATGAATGGGGAAGAAGTTCTATCAAAAATTTGTATGCCTGCGGCGAATGCGCCAGCACAGGCTTGCACGGGGCCAACAGGCTTGCGAGTAATTCACTTTTGGAAGCAATGGTTTTTGCCCATCGTTGTTATCTTGACGCCGTGAAAAAAATTAACTCTATTAACTTCAACGAAACTATTCCAGACTGGAATGCGAAGGGAACCAATGAGCCAAAAGAAATGATATTAATCACGCAAAGCCTGAAAGAATTACAATTGCTTATGACCGACTACGTAGGAATCGTAAGAACGAATGTACGCCTTGAAAGAGCCATGAAAAGACTTGACCTGCTTCATATTGAAACAGAAGAATTTTATAAAACCGCTTCCGTTTCTCCACAACTTTGTGAATTAAGAAATTTGATTACTGTTGGGTACTTAATTGTAAAAAGCGCTCAGTTCAGGCAAGAAAGCAGGGGGCTACATTTTAATACAGATTATCCGGGAAAAAGTGAATTGGTGCAGAACGTGGTGTTGTAGCTTTCTCTTAATTCTTCATACAAATAAGAATTAAAAAGCTTTAGCGAAATGCAATAAAAATATAAACTTGTAACTATTTCTCAATAGTGACCGGAGTACCGACAGGAATATAACTGTAAAGGTCAGCAGCCTCTGAATATTTAAGAGAGACGCATCCATCCGTCCAGTTTTGATAATAATCTACTGTCCATTCTTCCTGCGGACGGGTAGCATGAATAGCAATGCCACCGCCTATCCTGGCTTTTTTTGGAATTATTCCTTCAGCCTTGCGCTCATTAAATTTTTTATAACTATTCTGGTCGGGATAATCCAATAACATTTCAAACTTCCATTTGGAATCATTCTTTTTCAGAATGATTTTAAACTGTCCTTCAGGAGTTCTCTTATCGCCTTCCATAAATTTATCGCGAAGATCATTGCTTCCAAAAACGCATGGATAAGTGGCATACCAGCCCTGGTCATCATACACCTTTAACTCATAAGTTTTCTTAGAAATAATAATATAATACGGGTTATCTCCTGATGATGATTTGTTTATTCTCCTGGCAAAATGAGAATCTTCCTTAAAAGTTCTTTTACTATGAGTAAATGATAAGATGAAAAAGGAGAATATAGATAGAAAAAACAGGTATGTGTTTCGCGTTTTCATATTATAGAGGTTACTGCAAGCTATAAAAAACGCTTTGTTCATCAAAATTATTTCACACAGCGATAAATGATTTAACGGAAGTTTTGCACAGCCCTATCCACTATGTCCGGAATCTTCATCAATCTATCGCAGCGCGTTTGTTAATCCCATGCTGCTTCTTCTTGGACTCTTTTTTTATCCACCCTTTTACTAATAAAAATACTTATCTCATAAAGAATAATGAGAGGAACGGCTACAATGGTCTGACTGGTCCAGTCGGGAGAAGGAGTAATAATCGCAGCCACAATCAGTATTACTACGTAAGCATATTTTCGATAATTCTTCAAAAATTTAGGCGTAATGAGTCCCAGTTTGGAAAGCACATAAGCAAATACAGGAAGTTCAAATGCAACGCCACACCCTATGATAAGAGAAGTGAGCGTGTCAATATAATCATCCAGGGTAGGCATGTATTGATATACCCCCGTGCTTCCCAAGTGAAAATTGGCGAGAAAATTAAAGGTAAAAGGTGCGAGTAAAAAATATCCGAAGGCTGCACCGGTGAAAAAACACAAAGAAACCCAGCCAATACTACCTTTTGCGTAGCTGATTTCTTTTTTAGATAAAGCCGGTTTTACAAAACGCCATAGTTCCCACATCAAATAGGGAAAAGCGATAACAATAGCTCCTATAAAAGATATACTTATGGCCGACATAAAAGGGCCACTTACAGTATTTCCTAAAAGTTGAAATTTCACCGGCGGCATGCAAAGTGCATCTCCCAAATGTAATTTGTGGCTAAGGTTGCATAAACCTGAATACGTGATAAAACTATTTTGGGACGGAGCAAGGATAATATGATCGAAGACCCAATCAACATAAAAAAAGACAAACCCTGCGACTACTATAAGCACCACTGCAGAACGAAATAAATGCCATCGTAAGACTTCCAGGTGATCCATAAAACTCATCTCCCCGCCGTCTGTCTCTTTGCCACGTAATCTCTTAAAGAATGCTTTTCTTTCTGAAGTTGAATTATTGCTCAATTGTTAGATTTCAAATTATAGTGTACAAATATAATAATACGAAGTTATAGCATTGCCGGATTGTTTTGATTTTACAAAAATCTTTTGAGGGCTGATTCCTTCTTTTGCAGTAAACGAACAATAAAAGTAAATTTTTATTTTTTGAATCCAATCACTTTAAGATTCGAATGGCAGCTATTGATAAAATGAATATATAACATAACAGGTTTCATTAATGCATCGCCGATGCCAAATCTACTTTTTTATCTTTATTCCCTTTAATCATTAAGACAAATGGCACGCAGATTAAGAAGATAACCCCGATAAAAAGGAAAACATCCATATAAGACAATACCATGGCCTGTTTCATTACTGAAAAATCCAATGCTTTGTAGGCGCTTTGTAAAGCCACATCCGGAGTCATTCCTTTGCTCATAAAACCATGCTGCAGCATTGAGACCCTGTTTTGTACCGCTGGATCGCTTGCATTTAAATGGCTGATGAGATTCACCCTGTGAGTCATATTTTTACTGGCGAGGAATGTAGTGATGACAGCTACACCAAATGAGCCACCTAATTGGCGCATCATTCCCGTAAACGCTGCGCCCTGGCCAATTTCTTTACCATGCAACGTAGAAAGCGCTAACGTAGTGATAGGGATGAACAACATACTAAGCCCAAACCCTCTAAACATTAACAGCCACCAAAAAGAATCCGCCGGCGTGTTTGGCGTTAATATTTTATAGGCCCATAGGCTGTATAGAAAAAATATAACAAGTCCCGCGGCAATAAGATACTGTTGCTTAATTCCACGTTCCAGAAGTTTGCCTATTACCGGCATCATGAAGGCAGTGGCTATCCCCGAAGGAATAAACAAAAGCCCTGCATCTTCGGCCGTCCAGCCCAGCAGAGATTGGGTGTACAGCGGAATAATAAAAGTAGATCCATACAATCCAAAACCAAGAATAAAAGTCAGGATTGTTCCAATACGAAGATTTCCATTCTTTAGTACCCGTAGTTCTACAATGGGATTTTTATAGGTAAGTTCGCGCCAGATAAAAAAGAAAATTCCCAAAACAGAAACGACAGATAGCAAAACAATAATATTATCATTGAACCAATCATCGTCGTGCCCTTTTTCCAACACATACTGAAGGGACCCCACAGCCAGTGCCAGCAAAACGATTCCCAACACGTCAATATTCCTTGACGATGTTTTTTCCTGGAATTTAGGGCTTTTTACAAATTGCAACGTTAGTAAAGTAGCTACAATACCAATAGGAATATTAATATAGAAAATGTAAGGCCAACTGAAATTATCGACAATATAACCGCCTAACGGAGGCCCGAGAGTAGGACCGATAATAACGCCTAACCCATAAATAGCTTGCGCCATCCCACGTTTTTCTATAGGGTAACTTTCTGTGATAATAGTTTGCGATGTTACCAATAACGCACCACCGCCCAGGCCCTGGCAAAAACGAAACACAACCAATTCCCATATCCCGGTAGCATTGCCACATAAAAATGAAAAAGTGGTAAATATCATAATGGAAGCGGCAAAGTAATTACGACGGCCAAACTGCTGCGATAGCCAACTTGTCATTGGAACCACAATTACGTTTCCAACAGCATAGGCGGTAATTACCCAACCGATTTCTGTAAGCGTAGCTCCCAGGTTGCCTTTCATATCGTTAATCGCCACGTTTACAATGGTCGTATCCACTATTTCAAGCAATGCAGCAGTAACGGCTGTAATAGTAATAATCACTCGCCTCAAGCCATATTCCACTAAAAGATTTTGCTGTTGCATCTTTTTTCTATCTGAATATTTAAAAGCATTTAATTAAGATGTACATCCACATCTACATTCATTCCTGGCATTAATCTGCTCATTAATGAGTCTGAAGGGTTTGTAAATGTAATTTTCACCGGAAGGCGCTGCACGACTTTCACGAAGTTGCCACTCGCATTGTCCGGAGGTAATAAGGAAAATTTTGCTCCCGTTGCCGGAGAAAAAGAAGCAACTTCAGCTTCAAATTCATGCTTTGGAAAAGCATCCGCCGTTACCACCACCTTTTGCCCTATCGCCATTTTGCGTATCTGGGTTTCTTTGAAATTTGCAACGACCCAGATTTGTGTACTGCGGACAATATCAAAGGTTGATTGGCCTTGTTGCAACAATTGACCTTCCTGCACATTGACCCTTGAGGCCCTTCCATTTTCGGGCGCTGTAATAACAGTATAAGAAAGTTTCAATTTTGCATCTTCCACTTCTACTTCCTTTTGCTTTACAATAGACTGTGCTACCGATACTGTTTGTGCGGTAGCATTTGATTGTGATGACACAACTCCTGTTTGTGAACTGGCCTGTCTCTTTTGTTGCTGAAGAATCAATAATTGTTTTTCGGCAAGATCTTTTGAGGCCTGCGCCTGTTCAAATTGTTGCTGAGTAATCGAATGGTCTTTTATCAGATTTGCGTAGCGATCATAATCTTGCGTAGCCCGAGTGAGCGTCACCTGTGCGGCGGCTATTTGCGCGTCAACGGTAGCTACTCCTTCTTTAGATGTGTTAATTCCGGAGCGGGCTGCAGTGGTATTAGCACGGCTTGCGTTTACATTGCTTTCCGCAGTTGTCAGTGCTGCTTCGGCTTGCAACAGGTTAATTCTTAGATCCCGGTCATCAATGATAATCAAGGTGTCGCCTTTATGCACCTGTTGATTATCTTTTACTCTTATTTCTTTTACATATCCGGAAACCCGTGGAATGATCGGAATGATGTCGGCTTCAATTTGCGCATCGTCTGTATCTTCATGATGTTTCGCATAGGTGTATTTGGAAATGCCAAACCATGCACCTGCTATTATCATGAGTATTAGTATTATTAAAAATACCTTGCTTCTTTTTTTGGGTTCCTGTTTTGATTCTTTATCGTTGCTCATTGCTTTTTTGGTTGATATTTCTTCTTTTCCTTGTTCCATAAGTTTGTATTTAAGGCCTTTAAATTATTGATTGATTGTGTTTGACAAAATTCCGCTGGTTTCCAGCAGTTTGCTATAGGCTAATAAGACATCTGCTTTTGCCACCGCCAATTGAATCTTTGCGGTAAGCAAGGCTACATTCGCATCTAACAGATCGGTGGTAGTTACTAATGAGTTGTCAAATTTATTTTTTGTGATCCTGTAATTTTCTTCTGCCTGTCCAACTGCATTATTTAATACCTCCGTTTTCTTTTGGCTTAATAAATAATCTTCGAAAGATTGGTTCACTTGTAGTCTTATATCATCACTTAGCTGAGCCTCATTTGCAGTTATTTCTGTTACGTGGGATTTCGCTGCATCAATGTTTGCTTTTGATTTCCATAGCGATGAAAGATCATATTTCAATCCTACACCGACATTGCCTGCAAACCTAACAGCAACCAACCCGGGTATATTGGCAGTGATATTTCCGGCTGTTAATGCAATTGATGGATAGAGATCAGATTTAGCAACCGAAATTCCCGCTATGGCGGCTTCTTTTCTGAAACTAAACGCCTGCATATCTTTCCTGTTTTGAAATGCGAGTTGTTCATAATCGTCCAGAGTTTTTAAAGAAATTTCTTTTGTAAATCCTGTAGTATCAGGTTTTAAAATAGTCGTTTCCGGATATCCAATCAGCAAATCCATATTTACATTGGCCATCTTTAACTGGGTTTCTGCATCCAAAAGCGACAATTCAATATTAGAAGTTTGCAACTCTGATTTCAAGAGATCATTTCGCGCCAGCAACCCGTTTTGTTCGAGCCTTGCTAAAACTGAATCGCGGCTTTTTGACTGCAATAGATTTTCTTTCACCACATTCCGCGTGGCTGCCGCCTTATACAAATTGATATAAGCCTGTATGGAATTAAGAATCACGCCTTCTTTGTCGTTATCCACATCAAGGCTCATTGCCTGTTCCAGAAATTTGGCGGATTGTATTCCGTATTTTATTTTGCCTCCGGTAAACACAGGAAGTGAAACGTTAAAAAGGCTGTACATCGCCTGGTTTATTTTGGGAAGGGTACTTCCATGTCCTGAAGTATCCGAATCGCCTCCCCCCGTTTTCAAATTGTAACTTGGGTTGGCCAGGTACAAATAAGATCCTGATAGGCTGGCACTTGGCAGACGGTTGTTGGTCGCTTGTTTTATCCCAGCCTGAGCTTGTTCAATTCTGGCTGAAGACGCCTTCAAAGTATGGCTATTTTGCAAACTCATGTTGATTGTTTCCTGCATGGTCAACTCTTTCACGTCCTGACCTTTTACAACAGTTGAAAATAAATTCAGTACCGCAATGAGAACTGATACAAATAAAACCGGATATTTTTTTGTGCCAGTGTATATTGAAATTC
>JAHEZA010000119.1 GCA_023251335.1 Chitinophagaceae bacterium
GCTATTGATCGTAACGCAGCTTTTATCTGCTTGTCGGTGCAGTTGCGCAAATCAATAGCGGCCTTATATGTTTTTATGATGAGAGGTTCAACAGGTTGCATGTTGTGTTTTTTGGTTTGTCTCGCCCCCAATCCCCTCTCCTTCAGAGAGGGCCGCTGAAGATAGTGGCACTAATGTTTTATAAAAGTCAATAATTTTAGTCGTACGATAGTTTTAAAAAATGATTTAAAAAAGCACAATATCATCCGCATGCGCTGCCATCACATGTTTTACATGCAGGTTTTGGAGCAGTGGTTCAGCCGCAATCTTTACCTTAGCCACACCGATGATTTTTTCTTCGTCATTCATTATCTGCACTACCTCGCCCGCAGCAAATTTACCCTGAACGTTCGTAACGCCAACAGTTAACAAACTCCGGCGCTGTTCCAACGCCTTCACTGCGCCTTTATCCACGGTGATGCTGCCAATAGTAATGCTGCCACTTGCCAGCCATTTTTGCCTTGCTTTTAAATTGCTTTGCTGCGCGGTGAATATACTTCCGTTGTTGCCCGCAAGCGCATCAGCAAAAGGGTTTATGCCTGATAAACTGCAAATAATTACCTCGATGCCCAATGATACGGCCAGCCTGGCAAAGGTGAGTTTGGAAACCATTCCGCCAAGGCCCAAAGTGCTTTTATCTTTTTTTACAAAGCCCATCACCTTGCTGTCAATCTTGGCTACGATCGGGATAATTTCATTTTTATCATTTAAAAATCCACCGGCAGAAGTACAAAAAATAATGCGTTGTGCATTAAAGCCAATGGCTATTAAAGTGGCCAGTTCATCATTGTCTGAAAATTTTAATTCAACATTGCTTACCAAATCATTTTCGTTTACAACGGGTAATATTCCATTGTTCCAAAATGTTTCAAAGGTTTCTTTCAGTTGGAGAAATTGCGGGCGGTTACTGAAATGATGCCGCTCGCAAAGCGCCTGTGCCACGGGGATTTTATAGTCTGCAAAATATTTTTGATACCCTTGTATCAAAATGGGATTGCCAATAGCTGCGGCGGCTTTTCTTTCGCTTAAAGTTCCTTTATAATGTTGAAGAAACGCTTTGCCGCTGCCCACTGCGCCGCTACTCACCAACGCCACGTTATATGTTTTTGAAAGACCGGCAATAGACGCCGCCACTTTTTTAATAACCGGTTTCCTGATCACTCCATTGTCGTCAGTTATGGATGCCGTGCCGAGTTTAATTACAATTACCTGCTTTTGCATCCGGCAAAAATATTGATTACGGGATAATTAAAAATGTTGATTTGCGTAATTAATAATTTCATGCATATGGAATTGGTTTCGCGGTTTGTGTTTTCATCAAACATTGAAAATAAGTATTCGAAGAATTTGTTTGTTTACTGTTTCATAAATGCAGATTTTATATACGCCGGGCACAAGCATGGCTGACGCACAAATATCTTTGCTACTAAGCTTGCGCCAAAAGTGGGGAAACGTGTATGAAATGCAAGAGGATTATAACTTATCAACCCGATGTGAATATTTTTTATTTATTTTTATCGTAATAAAAAAATACCTTGAACGCTTATTGAGAATCCTCACGATTGAAAACTAACTGTTGATTCAAAAAGAAATAGGAGAATTTGTTGGTTTACTGGTTCTAACTTTTAGACTTGGAAACTGCTTGCGAATTAAAGTATTAGTATAGACAGCGGTTTTTATAATAGTATTACTAACTATTCAAATTAAAACAATGAACTCTGAGAAATTTAAACTGGCATTTGAAGAAATTCAAAAACGAATTGAACTTCCGGAATATTTAAAAGTTATTTGTACAAACCTTTCAATAGAGAAGCCAAAAATAGAAGTAAATGAAGTTTTGCACAATTACGGAATAAACCCTTCAATAGCAAAGGTTGATTTTTTACACCTAATCTTTGAATACATTAAACTTTCTTTAGAAGATAATATATTAACGAATGGAGAGAGGGATCATATCAAGTATTTAAAACGATTATTTCAAATTCAGCCTGGCGATTTTCAACTTCACAATAGTTGGCAAGTAGAAAAAGTAATGGCTCTTCAGTTATCAAAGATTTACGAAGATAATTTTGTAACTCCTGAAGAGGCGTTACTTAAAGTTGATCTGCAGGAGCTTTTTGATTTAAGTTTTGATGAAATGAATGAGTATTCTAAAAAAGAAGCAATAGTTTCAATTCAAAAAGGTGCCTCAGCCCAAGATTTAGATGTTTTTTTTACTCATACTGAGTATTTCAAATTAAGATCGTCTTTGTAAACTTTCTTTTTAATTCAATGAAAATTGGAACCATATCGGAATGTGTTCTGAAACAGTTCCGGTATTTCATGCTGCTGTTGGCGTCTCGCCGACATCAATCAAACCCGGAGCATTACAGTAAACGAACTTTTTTTGTGAATTTTTATTTTGTCTGTAAAGTTTTCTTCCATAAATTTTCTGAGATAAGTGTGAAGGATTTTACTACTATTGGTAGCATGCGGATTAATAAAAACCGGATGGTTAATATGAGTTTTATCCGTCCTGAGTTGCAAACTCAAGGACAGCGACGTATTCTACTCCTCTTTGGTCTTCCTGTATAAAAATGTCATAAAACAAAAAGCTGCCGCCGATGTTAGTAATGATTATTTTTTATTAACCTGGCAATAAAAATAATCATCTCATATTGATTCACGGGAAAAATTAATTACGCTAAAGTATCCGGGTAGGAGCAGTTGGTGCTGGAAAATCGGACAGGCTGGTACATGAGAGCCTATTCGTACAAAACACAAAAGGGGTATAGTATTTTTTTCAGGGGTTAAAGATTTTAATAAAAAAATTTTAATCCAGGCAACTCTTTACCTTTTTACAACGATACGATAACCGGGCCCTTCCATAGATTTATTCCGGTACCCCCTGAAAAGACTTATAAGTAATTCTATAAGTCAGTCGCACCTGTGTTTCTATAACTTGATTTTTTATTTTTTAATTCTAAATTAATTTTTATGCAAAAGATCATTCAGAAAAAACGCAACTTAATAGTTACAATGGCCGGCAGTTTTTTAATGCTGCTAATTTTTTTACAGGCATGCCGTAAATTTCCTCACGCCCCATTCCCGACCTTCACAAATGATTTCCAGCAAGTAAATCTTGTAGCCAACAATAGCAATTACGGGGCTGTAACGGTAGATCCCACGTTGCTCAACGGGTGGGGGATAGCATTTGCATCTTCAGGGCCGGCATGGCTTTCCGCCAATGGATCAGGACTTAGCCCCATATACAATGCCGCAGGCGCCATATTAAGGCCGCCGGTAACGATCCCTACAAATGATGCAGCTACGGGTGGCTCGCCCACAGGTATTGTATTTAATGGAACAACCGGCTTCAGGCTTTCCAACGGTAATCCCGCCAGGTTTATTTTTGTTGGTGAAGATGGCGTTATCTCCGGCTGGAATGCAGGAAATGCAGCGGAAGTTGCTAAAAACAATACGGGAGCGGTGTATAAGGGTCTTACGCTTGCAATGGATGGAGGTGTTCCTTTTTTATACGCAGCCAATTTTATCGGGAAAAAAATAGAAGTCTACGACACATTATGGAATAAAGTAAATAAAAATTTTTGGGATCCCTCCATACCATCAGATTATGCCCCATTCAACGTGCAGGGCATTAACGGGAAAATATATGTACTGTATGCAAAGCTTGGTGAAGATATTGATGAAGCCCACGGGCCGGGTACAGGCTTCGTTGATATTTATAACCCGGATGGTTCTTTGGTAAAGCGGTTTATTTCGCACGGCGCATTAAATGCTCCATGGGGTGTTACCGCAGTTCCATCTTCCTTTTTTTCTACACCAGTTAGCAAAGGAACTATCGTTCTTGTTGGTAATTTTGGTGATGGCCGGATAAACGCCTACGAGGAAAATGGGCAATTACTTGGGCCGCTTCGCAGCAAGGGTAACCCCATTGTAATTGACGGATTATGGGCTTTGTCTTTTGCTCCTGCCACAGCTACCAGTGTTAATCCTAACTGGCTCTTTTTCTCAGCTGGGCCTAAAGATGAGGCAGATGGGCTGTTTGGATATATTACTGCTGAAGTGGATGACATGAAAACATCTAATTAATGATTACAAAAGCTTTTCTATACAGACCCGGCAGGTTTTAACCTGCCCAGGTCTGTATAAAGTTCTATTCCGAAATAACCGGGATTTATTTCGCCCATGTTGGTGTGCCCAAAAATTCTATCACATCTTAAAGCCAATGCCGCTTTTGTTCCGTAATAAAGCAATTTTTATTTAAAAAAAGGCGAGTTAAGACCACTTAATCTTATGCCTATTCAAAAGCGGTGTACTTAAATTTTTGGCCACCGACTGAAGCTTCGTACATGAGTCCTTTTTTAGCCATGGTGAAAACGGCTACGCCTCCGTTGTATTTTGCATCGGCAGACGCTCCTGCGGCGGCAGCTACAGCTGAAACCTGCGCTGAAAATTCAATTTTATTTTTTTTAAATCTTTCCAGTTGTTCATTGGTTTCAAAAAAAACTACTTCGCGGTAAGCCTGCCCGCCTGCCTGGAAACCAATGGTTACCTGCGTCATTTTTGCTGATCCAACCTTGTTGCCACCAACATAAAGAATGCCTGTACCCGCAGCGCCACCTACACCAAGTCCGCCCTTGCCTACGTTGGGAAATATTACATAGCCCGCCGCTCCGCTAAAAAACTTCGACAATTCGGAGTCTTGTTTTAAAAATGCCTGCTTTGCTTCATCGCATTCTTTTTTAAGTGTTTCTATTTTTTCTGCCGATTGACCAAAGCTTGAAATAGCTAACAATAGTCCGATGGTAATTAAAGATAATTTTGACATAAATTTTGATTTTACTGTAAAAATGCAAATAAAACGTTCATCCGCCAAATCAATCATTCCACCATTGGTTGGCACAGCCCGGTTGGCCGAAGGTGCGCCTTACACCAAGCCACACTGTTCGTAAATTTCAGAATGGTACTTAAGTAAAAAAAACAGAAGAGTTAAGAGATGGAAGTTTTAATTATCTTTAAAAAGCAATTTGAAAAAAATCCCGAAGAAAAATTTTTCCAAAATTTAAAAAACCATCCTGCTAAATGAATAATCAAAAGAAACCCAGAAGGCAATTTTTAAAAGATTCAGTTAAAGCATCTGGCTTAATGATCATGTCTCCTTTGATTCCTAAAATAACCCTCGCAGCAACCACCGAAAAACAAAAGGAAATAATTACTGCGTCCAACCGCATAAAATTTGCTGTGATCAATATTGATCATCCCCATATTTACGGAATGGCTAATGCCATTAAAAGAGGGGGCGGCGAATTAGTGTCATTGTATGCCAAACAACCGGATTTAACTGCTGCGTTTTTGAAATCCTTTCCCGAGGCGAAATTGGCAAAAAGCGAAAATGAAATTTTAGAAGATCCTGCTGTTCAATTAGTGTTAAGTTCAGGCATACCCGATGAAAGAGCGCCCTTAGGTATTCGCGTAATGCAGCATGGCAAAGATTATTTAAGTGATAAGCCGGGTATCACCACTTTAGAACAAATGGCCGATGTAAAAAAAGTTCAAAAAGAAACAAAGCGGATCTACTCTATTATGTATAGTGAGCGTTTTGAAAATAAGGCTACAGAAAAAGCAAGCGAGTTGGTAAAGGCGGGCGCCATTGGGCCGGTAATTCAAACGGTAAACCTGGCACCGCATAGAATCGGTAAGGTAAGGCCGGATTGGTTTTGGGATAAAAAAAGATTTGGTGGCATTCTTACAGACATTGGTTCTCATCAATTCGATCAGTATTTACACTTTACCGGTACTACCGAAGCGCAGGTTTTAATGTCGCAGGTGGGAAATGTTCATCATGCCGACAAACCTTTATTTGAAGATTTTGGTGATGTGATGTTAAGCGGCAATGGAGGTACTGGTTACATAAGGGTCGACTGGTTTACACCGGATGCCTTAGATACCTGGGGTGACGGAAGATTAACCATATTGGGAACTGATGGATATATCGAGGTGAGAAAGAATACGGATATACTTTCCGGAAATAAAGGCGGCAATCAATTATACATGGCAAATAATAAAGAAATGGTACACATAGATTGCAACGATGTGGTATTGCCCTTCGGTCCATTATTTGTTGATGATGTCGTTAACAGAACTGAAACAGCCATGACGCAGGCGCATTGTTTTCTTGCCACTGAATTAGCATTGAAAGCACAAAAAAATGCACGGGTAATGACATTGAAAAAATAAAACATTTTAAAATAGTTGCTTCAAATCCATAACGATGAAAAAAGAAAAAAAATCAGCTATAAGTCGCAGAAAATTTCTAAGCAATACAATTAAAACCTCGGTAGGAACTGCTATTGCAACTAATTTTCCGATGATTGTACCTGCAAGTGTATTTGGGAAAAATGCGCCCAGCAATTTAATCAATGTCGCATCCATTGGTTGCGGCAGAATCTCCACTACTCACGACATGACAGCAATTGCAAGATATTCTGGTGCAAGAATAATGGCTGTTTGTGACCTGGATAAAAACCGCGCTGATGCAGGGCCTGCTGCTGTAAGAAGCAATTACGAAAAAGCCGGACCCTATAATGGTGGCCTGAAAGGTGATTGGGAAATAAAAATTTATAACGATTATAAAGAGCTTTTGGCAAATAAAGATATTGATGCGGTTCATATAAGTTTACCGGATCATCAACATGCAATAGTTGGCGTTCATGCTATCAATGCAGGTAAGGATATATATCTGCAAAAGCCGGCATCCCTCACTATTGAAGAAGGAAGAATTTTGAGTAACGTTGTAAAAAAGAGCGGACAAATTTTGCAGATGGGAAGTCAGCAACGCTCCGTTGATCCATGGCCCCAGTTTAAAAAAGTATGTGAGCTGGTGCGAAATGGAAGAATTGGAAAATTAATAACAGTTGAGGTTGGCTTACCTGGCGATCCCGGCGGCGGTAGTAAAATTCAAATGCCTGTTCCATCAAATTTAGATTACGACGCGTGGTTGGGTGCTACTCCCGAAATTTACTATACCGAAGATAGAGTGCATGCGCAGGATGCAAGTATAAAAGGTATTACAAGCAGGCCGGGATGGTTGCGATGCGAACAGTTTGGAGCCGGTATGATTACGGGATGGGGCGCTCATCATATAGATACTGCTCAT
>JAHEZA010000593.1 GCA_023251335.1 Chitinophagaceae bacterium
TTGACCTGGACAGCGCTTTGCCCGATGACTGGATTGGGAAAGTAGGTTTCAATTATGAATTGTTGCCTTCCATTCTTTTTGGAAAATCGTATTACATGGATAAACAGTTTGGCATTTTTCCGCGACAATCGAATGACCAGACCTACATAGATGATGAAGGTGAAACGCAGGTAATGCCGATGGCACAAGGAAATAAGCTAACCGTTGCTCCCGAAAGCGATCAACAAAGAATGATAATTGAAAACCTGAATGGAAATGATTTGCAATTATTAGACGGGCGCGGAAAATATAATAACGGCTGGTTTGTGGTGCGCTCGCTCATTCAAAAAGGAAAAACAAAGGGCGCGGTGGAATGGTTAGTAACGCCACATGCCATTGATGGTTGGATGTCGAAACCCGTGGTGCAGGTGTCGCAGGTGGGTTATCATCCTGCGCAACAAAAAATTGCAGTGATAGAATTGGATGCAAAAGATAAAAGAAAAATGAACGCCACTTTATTGCGCGTGAATGAAAATGGCGGCTTTGAAAATGTGTTACAATCGGCGCCGAAAAACTGGGGCAATTTTTTACGTTATCATTATTTGCAGTTTGATTTTTCCAAAATAAAAAGGCCGGGCATGTATGTGATAAAATATGGAAACGACACCACGAATGTTTTCCAGATAAGCGATAGCGTGTATGCGGAAAATGTGTGGCAGCCAACTCTTGAATATTTTTTACCGGCGCAAATGTGTCACATGCGCGTGAATGACAAATACAAAGTATGGCATGGCTGGTGTCATTTGGATGATGCGCGGATGGCGCCCACAGATTCCAATCATTTTGATGGATACATCCAGGGGCCTTCTACATTGACGAAATATAAAAGTGGTGAAACAGTTCCCGGCTTAAATGCAGGCGGGTGGCATGATGCAGGCGATTTTGATTTACGCGTGGAGTCGCAGGCAGAAACCGTGTATGGGTTAACGTTAGCCTACGAAACGTTTGATGTAAAATATGATAACACCACCATCAACCAGCATACGCACGTGGTGGAAATTCAACATCCGGATGGCAAGCCTGATGTGTTGCAACAAATTGAACATGGTTTGTTATCTATTGTTGGCGGATACAAGAGTTTGGGAAGATTTTATCGCGGCATCATCGAACCTACGATGCGCCAATACACCACACTGGGCGACCCGGCTAATATCACTGACAATAAATTTTATAATAATGTAAAATCAACTGTGGATACGCCTGCTGTGGGCTTGCCCGATTCGCCTGATGACCGTTGGGTGTTCACAGAAAATAATCCCCGCCGGAGCCTGGAAGTGGCCGGTGCTTTGGCCGCTGCCAATCGCGTAATGCGCGGTTTTAATGACACGCTTGCCAATGATTGTCTGACCATTGCAGAGCAGGTTTGGAACAACACTGAAGACAAGCGCCCAGGCGACAGAATTGAGCTGGCAACAGAATTATACATCACCACAAAAGATAAAAAGTATGCCGATTTTTTAGTGGCAAATAAAGACGCGATTGCCAAACAAATTAATAATTACGGTTGGGTAGTTGGCCGCGTTTTGCCAATGATAAATGATGCAGCATTTACCACCACAATTACCGGAGCAGTAAAAGTTTTGTTCGATACGATTCAATCGCAGGCAAAACAAACCCCTTACCAGGTTCCTTACAAACCCAATATATGGGGCGCGGGTTGGGACATTCAGCATTTTGGCTACAAGCAATATTTTTTACACGCGGCATTTCCCAAAATTGTTACCGATGAATATATGTTAGCCGCTTTGAATTTTATTTTGGGTTGCCATCCTGGTTCTAATACAGCTTCGTTTGCATCGGGCGTGGGCGCGCATTCTATGATTCCGGCGTATGGTTTTAACCGCGCTGACTGGTATTACATTCCCGGCGGCATCGCGTCAGGTACGGCATTGATTCGCCCGGACTTTCCGGAGCTGCTGGCGTTTCCTTATTTATGGCAACAGGGAGAATATGTACTGGGCGGCGGGACAACGGATTATTTGTTTTTAGTGCTGGGAGCTAATAAGATATTGGGTGGGAAGTGATTGTCTGAACTATGATTTGCAGGATTAGAGGATAGTAAGATTTGGTTTTGCAAAATAAAAAATAGGGAAATTTATTCGTTTACTGATGTTGGTTTAAAAATCAGATTTTTATAATTTTTTTTTAAAAGCACTTTTATGAAATTGAAATTATTAATCGCAACATTTTTTATTTCGTCTTCTTCGTTTGCCCAAACCACCAACCTCGATACCATCGAATCGCAGATGCGGTTTGCTGCAAAAGAAGGTCTTATCGATTTATATTATCCACGCAATATTTACACACTTTCTGGCGGATACCTGAGCTCATTTTCTTACGACATTAATCCA
>JAHEZA010000594.1 GCA_023251335.1 Chitinophagaceae bacterium
GTTCTATCAATGGAGTGATATCCTATACAGGATACATAAAAGGCAAAGACAACAATCAATATACTTTTTATTTCGTGATTAATAATTATGATGGCAGCGGAAATGCAGTAAGAAGAAAAATGTGGGACTTGTTGGGGATATTGTAAGATTTCAGTTATGAGTGAAAAAATTAAATTAAATAAAATGAACTTCCCATTTGAAACAGAAATTATTCTTGAGAATACAGCCGCTTTATTAAGGCCATTAGAAATTTCAGACTTTAATAATTTAGTTAAGATTGCTACAGAAAATAAAGGCCTCTTTAAATTTTTTCCAAAAACTGCTGATTCGGAAACATTATTAAAAGATTATTTAGACAAGGCGATGGAAGAAAGAAAAAATAAAACCCGCTATCATTTCATCATCTTCGATAAAAAGAAAAATGCCTACGCCGGCAGCACCGGTTTTTTAAATATTTCAAATGCTGACAGCAGGGTTGAAATAGGTTCAACGTGGATTGGCAAAGACTTCCAGCGCACGGGGCTGAACCGGAATTGCAAATTCCTTTTACTAAGTTATGCCTTTGAACAACTTGGCGCTGAAAGAGTAGAGCTAAAAACAGATGAAAGAAACACAACTTCAAGAAATGCAATAGAAAAAATCGGCGGAAAATTTGAAGGCATACTAAGGAGCCATACATTGATGCATGACGGCTTTAGGCGAAACACGGTTTATTATGGAATTTTAAAAGACGAATGGAAAGATTTAAAAGCCAATTTTAAAATTGACCAAGGTCCTAATTTATAAATAAGAATTAGCGTTAATTGTTGATTTACTATAGAAACTATCCAGGCTAAAAATATCGAAAGAAAATATCGTCTAACAGTAAAACAACAAATTCTTCATTTTTTATTTCAATCGTTATCTCATCGCCGGGGGAACCTCGCATTTCCAGGCAAATCATTTCAACTTTCCTATAATTTATCTCCCATAAAAGCGTTTACTAATTACTTCAATATCTTAATGTAATGAAAATACTTTTTAGACTCATCGTAATCGTATTACTTTTTTCTTCCTGCTCTTCTACACAATTGGTAACGATAAGCGTGTTGCAACCAGCTCCCGTTACCTTACCGGCGTATGTAAAAAACGTGGCAGTAGTAAACAGAACCACACCCTCCCAAAAAGTAAAAATAGTTAATGTAGTCAACAAGATACTGTCTGCAGAAGGAACCGCACTCGATAAAGAAGGCTCAAAAGCTGCTACAACAGCACTTGCCGATGAATTGAGCAAAAACGCACATCTTGATAGTGTAACCATTATAGAAAACAGCAATCTTACGACAGATGTACCTGGTAGCTTTCCGGCGCTGCTGTCATGGGATGAAGTAGAAAAATATTGCAGCGCGAATAACGCAGATGCCCTTTTTTCGTTGGAAATATTTGACACGAAGTCAAATATAGATTATACAGCCAGCCAAACCGCCGTGAAAACACCTCTTGGAAATGTACCAGCATTCGAGCAAACGGCCAATATGCATACAAGCGTTACCACAGGATGGCGAATCTATGATGTAAGAAGTAAAAATATTTTAGATGAAATAGCTTTTTCAAGAATGCTCGTTTTTCATGGAAAAGGAATCAATCCATTGCTGGCGGCAAATGCCTTAATTGGTAGGAAAGAAGCCGTGAAACAAGTGGGAAATCTAGCGGGGTATGACTATGCGTTCAGTATTGTGCCTTTGTGGACGAGGGTTTCAAGAGATTATTATATAAAAGGTAATAACAATTTCACAATGGCTACACGAAAAGCGCGCACCGGCAATTGGGAAGGTGCAGCCAACCTCTGGGAACAAGAGGTTGATAATCCCAAAAGCAAAATTGCAGGACGTGCATGTTACAACATGGCCATCATTTGTGAAATTAACGGCGACCTGGATGGTGCTATCAAATGGGCGCAAAAGTCTTACGAAGATTTCGGCAATCATCTTGCATTGAAATACGTAAAGATTCTTAATAACCGGAAACTCGATAACGAAATATTAAAAGACCAGCAGGTGGATGATATAAATAAATACACTTCGAAATAGTTGTATGTTTTGATCCACTAATTTCCTCAGGAATAAGAAAATGATTTATTTGTTGGTTTGCTATTTCATACGTTTCATTGGAAATTCTATTTCGTTAAAACCATCGCAAAGTGTCCTCCTCGATAATTTCAGGATCAGCCTGGACTCAGGAAAATATTAAAAACGCAAATTACTGGATAAAAGAGTGGAACCGGGCACCAGCCAGATGACCGTTTAGTCAACTATTCAAGCCTCGCTGTATTTTCAAACGATGAACAATACGTTTTGATTTTACGCGGCCAGGCAGTAGAAAACGAAGGAGGTTGGGATACAATATAT
>JAHEZA010000120.1 GCA_023251335.1 Chitinophagaceae bacterium
GTTTCATTTTTTCAATAGAAAAAAACAATTTAAAAGCAATCAAAATTTAAACAATTAAACTATGCAAGTACTTACAGGAAAAAAGGAATTCTTTAAAAAGATTCCGCAGATTAAATACGAAGGCCTTAAAAGCGATAATCCATTATCATTTAGATGGTATGATGAAAATAAAAAAGTTGGCGGAAAAACAATGAAGGAATATTTAAGGTTTGCGTGTGCTTATTGGCATTCATTCGTTAATGAGGGAGCGGACCCTTTTGGTGAAGGCACGCATATCTTTCCCTGGAACACAAAAGAAGATGCCGTGAAAAGAGCGAAAGATAAAATGGACGCAGCATTTGAATTTATTACCAAAATGGGTATGCCTTATTATTGTTTTCATGACGTGGACCTGGTGGATTATGGCAATGATGTGGTTGAAAACGAGAAGAGACTGAAAGCAATCACGGCTTACGCTAAACAGAAGCAACAGGAAAGCGGCGTTAAATTATTATGGGGAACGGCTAATCTTTTTTCGCACAGAAGATATATGAACGGCGCTTCAACTAATCCTGACTTCCAGGTGCTGACTCATGGTGCTGCACAAGTGAAAGCCGCTTTGGATGCGACTATTGAGTTGGGTGGCGAAAATTATGTATTCTGGGGAGGAAGAGAAGGCTACATGACTTTGCTGAATACCAACATGAAAAGAGAGCAGGAACACCTTGCCAGGTTTCTTCATACCGCAAAAGATTATGCCAGAAAAAATGGTTTTAAAGGAACGTTTTTTATTGAGCCAAAGCCATGTGAGCCTACCAAGCATCAATATGATTACGATGCCGCAACCGTGATCAGCTTTTTACGTCAGTACGATCTGATGGATGACTTTAAGATAAATATTGAAGTGAACCATGCGACGCTTGCCGGCCACACGTTTACTCACGAATTACAGGTGGCTGCTGATGCAGGTTTGCTTGGAAGCATGGATGCCAACCGCGGCGATTATCAAAATGGATGGGATACTGATCAGTTTCCTAATAACATTAATGAACTTACAGAAGCGATGCTTATAATCCTGGAGGCAGGCGGATTCAAAGGAGGCGGCATTAATTTCGATGCAAAGATCAGAAGAAGTTCTACTGACCCTGCCGATCTTTTTTATGCTCACATTGGAGGCATGGACGCGATGGCAAGGGCATTAATAATTGCAGATAATATTTTAAATAAATCAGATTATAAAAAATTGCGGCAAGATAGATATGCGTCTTTTGACAAAGGAAATGGAAAAGCTTTTGAAGAAGGGAAACTGACTTTGGAAGATCTGAGGAACCTTGCTGTAGAAGGTGGTGAACCAGCCGTAAGGAGTGGCAAACAGGAATATTTTGAAAATATCATCAATCGTTTTATCTAACTAATTAATAAATTTAAAATCTTTCTTATGCACTTTCTCGGAACAGTTGATATCCTCTTTGTAATACTTTACTTACTTATTATTGCAGGTGTTTCAGTTTGGTCTATTCGAAAAAAACGTGGATCAGCTTCAGACTATTTCCTGGCCAATCGAAATCTTGGATGGTGGGTTATCGGGGCATCTATTCTTGCTTCAAATGTAGGATCTGAGCATATCGTGGGACTTGCAGGCACGGGAGCCACTTCCGGTCTTGTGATGGGACATTATGAAATGCATTCCTGGGTCGTGCTGGTCCTGGGTTGGGTTTTTGTGCCATTTTATATGCGCAGTATGGTTTATACGATGCCAGAGTTTTTAGAAAGGCGGTTTAATGCAAAAGCGAGGAGACTGCTTTCTATTATCCAACTCCTGAGCTATGTAATTGCAAAAGCGTCGGTAACTATTTTTGCCGGCGCACTTGTTTTTAATTCTTTTCTTGGGGTTGATTTTTGGACGGGGGCAATTATTCTTGTAGTTATCACCGGCGTCTATACCATTCTCGGCGGTTTGCATACAGTAATGTACACGGAAGCTATCCAGGCTTTTATATTATTGTTAGGCTCTGCTGTGTTGTTGTTTATTGGTTTGGATAAAGTAGGAGGCTGGCAAGGCCTTATGAATTCAGTACCGAAGGAGAAATTAAACATGTTCCCTCCGCTAAGTGACCCTGATTTTCCGTGGCTTGGAATTACTTTTGCGGCGCCTATAGTTGGCATTTGGTATTGGTGTACCGACCAGCACATTGTACAACGATGCCTGGCCGGGCGCGATGAAAGACAGGCAAGAAGAGGAACGATATTCGCTGCCTATTTAAAGTTACTTCCTTTCTTCATCTTCCTGGTTCCTGGTTTAATTGCAGCCGCGCTTCATGCACAAGGAAAATTAGATTTGCAGGTGAATGATGAAGCATTTCCAACCCTGGTAAAAGCGTTGATGCCGGTTGGGTTACGGGGTTTATTGGCCGGAGGTTTGCTGGCTGCATTGATGAGCTCATTGGCCTCGGTTTACAACGCGTGTTCGACCTTATTTACCATGGATATTTATCAAAAAATAAAACCTGAGGCCGATGGCAAACAACTCGTAAAAGTGGGACGAATTGCTACGGGGGTTGTAGTATTGCTAGGCATGGCTTGGATACCGCTCATGAGCAGGATATCCGGAACGTTGTACCAATATCTTCAAAGCGTCCAATCATATCTGGCGCCACCTATTGCAGCAGTTTTTTTATTAGGCGTATTCTTTAAAAGGATTAATGGGCAGGGAGCTCTTACAGGAATGGTAATAGGATTTATTTTAGGCATTATAAAATTGACTTTAGAATTATTTCAAAATAATTTGACTGGAGTTCTGCATTCATTTGCTACTATCAATTTCCTTTATTTCTGCATTTTGTTATTCCTATTTTCAATTGCAGTCATGGTGATTGTCAGCTTACTTACACCTAAGCCGGATGAGGCACAAATACAAGGATTGACTTTTGCGACTACTGTTGCTGCAGACAAGGCAGCAAGCCGCGCAAGCTGGAATAAATGGGATGTTATTTTATCCCTGATTGTCGTTGCAATTGTTATCTCTGTTTTCGTGTATTTTTCACCGTTAGGAGTAGCGGGATAGTAAATGTCAATTATTGTTGAAAATATTAGATTTGGTTTTTAATGATGTGAAGAATTGGGTGGAAACACTGAATACAATTTAGTAATATTTATTGCTTTGCTATCAAGGAAGAATTAGAAATCAATAAGTAGTTTCAATTTATATCATCATTCAGGTACCAGGAATCAATAAAGGTTCACACGTTAATTAATTAAAAAGTTTAAAAAAGTAAAAAATGCTGTTGTTAGGAATTGATATTGGAACCTCGTTTATAAAAGCCACCGTCGTTGATGCGGATACTCAAAAACCGGTGGCCATTGCGCAATGTCCTGAAACCGAAAATTCGATTACTTCGTTACATCCGGGATGGGCAGAGCAATCACCTGAAATGTGGTGGGAACAAGCAACTTATGCAATACAGAAATTGGTTGCGACCGAAAAATTTAATCCAAAAGAAATAGCGGCTATTGGTATTTCGTACCAAATGCATGGATTGGTTTTGGTAGATAAAGATCAAAACGTTTTAAGGGACAGCATCATTTGGTGCGATAGTCGCGCGGTTGAAATTGGCGGAAATGCATTAAATGAAATTGGGGAGAAAGTATGTGCTTCCTGTCTTTTAAATTCTCCCGGAAATTTTACCGCCTCCAAATTAGGATGGGTGAAAAGTAATGAGCCTGAAACTTATAATCGGATTGATAAGATCATGTTACCCGGCGATTTCATCGCAATGAAATTAACCGGCAACATCACAACTTCATCATCCGCGTTGTCGGAAGGAATATTTTGGGATTTTAAGAAAGACGCACTTTCAGGTGATGTGATGAACCATTTTGGCTTTAAAGATTCTTTCATTCCAAAAGTAAATCCTCTTTTTTCTTCGCATGGGAAAATATTACCGGCAGTAGCCGAACAGTTAGGTATAAACGAAAATTGCATTGTAAGTTATAAAGCCGGAGATCAACCTAATAATGCATTATCACTGAATGTGCTTCAGCCTGGTGAAGTGGCAGCAAATGCAGGTACTTCAGGAGTTATTTATGCGGTTACGGATAAGTTATTATCTGACCGATTTTCAAGAGTCAACAGTTTTGTTCATGTAAATCACGCAAAAGAACAAAAGCGCATTGGCGTGTTGCTCTGTATCAACGGTGCGGCAATCATGTATAACTGGGCAAAGAAAGTTTGCGGGGACAATTTAAGTTACAAAGAAATGGATGCGCAGGCTTCCAAAATAAAACCCGGAAGCGATGGACTTTTCATATTGCCTTTTGGCAATGGTGCGGAACGCATGTTGCAAAATAAAATGGTTGATGCTCACATTCAAAATATTGATTTAAATAAACACACCAAGGCACATATTTTCCGGGCCATTCAGGAAGGAATTGCATTTGCTTTCCGTTATGGTTTGGATATAATGCGCGAAAACGATTTGCATCCAACTATTATTCGTGCTGGAAAAGCCAATTTGTTTTTAAGCGACATATTTATTCAAGCATTCGTGAACGCAACCGGCGTGGCGGTGGAGTTATATGAAAATGATGGAAGCGTAGGAGCCGCTTTGGGCGCGGGCATTGGAGCTGGAATTTATAAAGATTACAAAGAGGCTTACTCACAATTTAAGCCATTGGGGAAATTTGAACCAACGAATGTTGATTTATATAATGGATTGTACCACGAGTGGAAGAAGTTGCTGGAAGCTCAGTTAAAATAAATAAAATGTCAAAAAAATAGGAGTAACAACAGTAAACAAAGAAATAGCTGATTTTTTTATTCAGTTGTTGTAGGTTAAAATTTGTTATTGTTTTTCCTGAGCGCGCCTGCTGCAAACTTCTTTTTTGTTTTTTATCGCACTTATCGTAAATTACAAGTATGTGCGCAATCCTTAAAAAAATATTTTTGAATCAATGGTCTACAAAACGATTCTGTATTTTTTTTGCTGTAATATTTTTGCTTCCTTTCTTTTCATTTGCACAAAAGGTAATTTCTATTAACGTTAGCGAAGGCATTAATCCTTCCTCGGCAGAGTACATTCAACAAGGAATCGAAAAGGCAGAAAAAGAAAATGCCCAATGCTTAATTATTAAATTGAATACTCCGGGCGGATTGTTAACTTCCACAAGAGATATTGTTACCAATATCATGCAGTCGGAGGTGCCGGTGATTGTTTATATTTCTCCTTCAGGCGCTCATGCTGGTTCTGCGGGAACATTTATTACGCTGGCATCAAACATCGCTGCTATGGCTCCGGGAACCAATATCGGCGCGGCGCATCCCGTTACGTTGGACGGGAAAATGGATGCGGTGATGACGGAGAAAGTAACTAATGATGCTTCCGCTCTTATAAGAACCATTTCTGAAAAAAGAGGCAGAAATGTGCAATGGGCAGATGAAGCGGTAAGAACCAGTGTTTCGATAACTGAACAGGAAGCGCTGGAAAAAAATGTGATCAATATAGTAGCCGTTAATGAAAAGGATTTGTTGAACCAGGTAGATGGAAAACAAGTGCAACTCAATAAAGGCACTAAAACGTTGCATACAAAAAATGCTACTGTTGAAGATCTTGAAATGGGCTTTTTTCAAAAAGTATTAAGCAGGCTCAGCGATCCTAATATCGCCTACATCATTATGATGCTTGGATTTTTTGGGCTTCTTTTCGAATTGTTTAATCCCGGCGCTATTTTCCCCGGTATTGTAGGCGTTATTTGTTTAATACTTGCCTTCTATTCCATGAGTTCTATGCCGGTAAATTATGCAGCATTGGCGTTGATCATTTTTGGAATCATTCTTTATTTATTGGAAATAAAAATTGTCAGTCATGGCATGCTGGCGATAGGTGGAACAATTTCTGTATTATTAGGATCTTTGTTTTTATTTAGAAGTAGCCCGGTAGAAGATTTTGTTTCTTTGTCCCACACAGTGGTCTTTTCCGTCACAACTGTGACAGCATTATTTTTTATTTTCCTTGTTACAATGGGGTTGCGCGCGCAGAAAGCAAAACCTGTTTCCGGTGCAAACGCTTTAATTGGCCAAACCGCTACAACCCTCGGTACACTTGACCCTTCAGGACAAGTGAGTGTGGTTGGAGAAATCTGGAGAGCAGTTTCGCTTTCAGATACAATAGGCCCGAATGAAAACGTGATCATAAAAGAAATGAAAGAACTTACCTTATATGTAGAGCACGAAAAGGCTTAGCTTTAACGAAAACTAAAAATTTACTCATCAGTTTAATTTTAAAAAATAAGAAAACATGCAACAATTCCCTTTAGCCATTGTAATAATAATTGTCATCATTCTTTATATCCTTGCCAGTGCAGTACGTATCCTGCGCGAATATGAACGGGGTGTTATATTCCGGTTAGGACGCGTATTAGATGGCGGCGTAAAAGGCCCCGGTCTGATTTTGCTTATACCGATTATTGATAAAATGGTAAAAGTAAGTTTGCGTGTAGTGGTGATGGATGTGCCTCCGCAGGATGTAATTACCAAAGATAACGTTTCTATAAAAGTGAATGCGGTTATTTATTTTAGAGTCATTGACCCACAAAAGGCAATTATAGAAATTGAAAATTATCTCGTAGGTACTTCGCAACTTTCACAAACTACGCTGAGAAGTGTATTAGGACAATCTGAGTTAGACGAGCTCCTTTCTCAAAGAGATAAAATCAATGTGAGGCTGCAACACATTATTGATGAACAAACTGAACCCTGGGGCGTAAAAGTAACGCATGTAGAAGTAAAACAAATAGACCTTCCACAGGAAATGCAACGCGCTATGGCAAGGCAGGCTGAAGCAGAAAGAGAACGCAGGGCGAAAGTAATTGCCGCAGAGGGTGAATTCCAGGCTTCACAAAAATTGACTGATGCCGCAAGAATTCTGGGAGAAGAACCAAGCGCTTTAACTTTACGTTATCTGCAAACACTGCGCGAGATAGGAACAGAAAATAATACTACTACTATTTTCCCGATTCCGCTTGACTTATTCAAACCATTTATCAAAATAATGGAGAACTCAAAAAATGACGGGAACAATATTCCGGGCCCGGTGATCACCGAAGACAAATAATTTGTTTTTGGCATTAATCATGTTGTTACAAGGTTTTAAGGTTG
>JAHEZA010000121.1 GCA_023251335.1 Chitinophagaceae bacterium
GAAGATGCAGCCTATGATGAGAGGGTTTGGCGGGAAATAGATACCCGTGAAAAAATAAATCTTCCTTTCCGGTATTCTGCCGATGAAGACAATGGTAATCAAAGATTTATTTCCATCCTTTTCAAAGCAATCCAGGACGGACCAGATAATGGAGGTGTAACAGCGTTTAGTAATGTTGATGATCGGTTTACTACACCAATGACGAAAGGTGAAGTTGCAAAGTCAATTTCTGGTGGCTCCGTTTCAGTACCGATTTACGATTCTGTTGGCAATGTAGTGGGTACCAAAGAAACTATTGCAGAAGTAAACCTCGATTCTTTTTACAAGTTTAGAATAAAGGAAGAAGTAATTTTTGACAAACAAAGTTCCCGGTTATTTTGGAGAATACTCGGAATAGCTCCGGTAAAACGTGTAATTACATCTTCGGGTGTTGACCTGGGCGATACAGAGCTTTTCTGGGTTTACTACCCCGATATGCGTCCCATCTTTGCAAAGTATTTTGTGTACAATGGTAAAAACTACGGAGCGAGAATGAGTTGGGAAGATTTGTTTGAATCAAGAATGTTCCACGGGCGAATTATTAAAAGCACGCTGGATAATCCTTATAACCAATTTTTAAGTAATCAAACCGGTTTGAAAAGCAGTTCCATTCTCCAGCTATTGCAGGGCGATAAGATCAAGAACGAAATCTTTGATTACGAACAAAATCTTTGGAGTTATTAATTTAATTTTTTTGACAAATATAAAAAAGGAAGCCACGGCTTCCTTTTTTTATCCCTTGCATTCTTAGAATTGAAAATATTGATTAAAAGTTGGTTTACCGGATCGCAAAAAACATCGCTATTTAATACTGAATAGAAATATCGTTTAATTGTTGATTTACTGTCCGGTCAATCGCTTATTTTCATCTTGTAGCAATCGTTTCTGTTTTTCTTTATCACTTACATTTTCGAAATGATAAGGGCAATGCCTGCATCCGTTTCCGCAACAGTAACCTTTTTTTAAATGATATTCTTTTGTAAATACCATCAGTCCTGATTTATCAAAATAAAAATCAACATTTTCAGTGAGCTCGTTATTCATGTTACATTGGTTTTAGAACTCGGGCGAGAGATTCGTCATTATCCGGAAAAATTTCGGGTAATGTAAAACAGATATAAAAGATACAGTTGCTTTCAGCAATGTCAAGGCTTTCGTAATGTGTTTTTATTTTTAATTCATCTGAAATATTTTCCAGCAAATTAATATTATCAATGTCTGAAACGATTGGTAGATCGTACAGTTTGATAACTATCTTGGTAAAATTATAGAGGTCAGGAGAATCGGTTTTCAGATGAATTTTTCCGCCAGGTTTTAATATCTGGTGATATAATCTAAGAAAAGCCGGATGGGTTAATCTTTTTTTTGCTTTCGATAAACGAAGTTGGGGATCTGGAAAAGTGATCCAGATTTCATCTATTTCATTTGCGTAAAAATAGGTGTTGATTTTATGAATTTGTGTTCTTAAGAATGCAACATTGTTAAGATGATGATTTAGAGCAAACCTGGCTCCCACCCAAAGCCGATTTCCTTTAATATCGACACCTATGTAATTCTTTTCAGGATATATTTGCGCCAGCCCAATTGCGTACTCTCCTTTGCCACACGCCAGTTCAAGGTTAACGGGATTATCATTTTTGAAAAAATCATTCCATCTTCCTTTCATGTCGTCGGGATATTCTAACACATTGGCAAATGTTTTTATCTCACCAAATCTTTTTAATTTTTTTTGTGCCATAGCTTGCAAATGTAAAGCTGTTACTAAAAATAAGGAATGGAAAAGCAATTCTTTAAATTTTTACCGATAGCAGCCTGGTGTTTACCGATTAAATAGTTTGATAAACCTAAAGCCTCTTCCCTTCTGTTTGGTGTTGGTCTAAATTTGTTCAATCAAATTAAATAAAACAAATATTATGGAACAGCATGAAACAGAAAGATTCGGAGGAAGTAAAACCCCACGAATATGGAGCGGTTTTTTCCTGGTGATTATTGGGTTATTATTGCTAGGCCACAAAATGGGCGCTCCCATTCCCGGATGGATATTTACATGGCCCGTTCTATTAATAGCGATTGGATTTTTCGTGCTCCTGAAAAGCAGGTTTTACAATCCGGGCGGTTTTATAATGATTCTTATCGGTAGCATATTTTTAATAGACCAACAAATACCCGGTATACAGTTTCACAATTACATCGCACCGATTATACTGATAGGCTTAGGATTGCTTTTTATTTTGCGGCCACGGCATCACGATTTGAGTAGAAGGCATCAGGAATGGCGCAGAAGACATCGCCATTGGAGAGGAATGGTTCCTCCTGTTAATCCGATGTTTGACGAGTCCGGATCGGAAGATTTTAAAAAAAAAGATGCCGGTCAATGGACCGATAATAGCGAATACTTAGATGTAGTGGCAGTATTTGGAGGCGTTAAAAAAAATATTCAGTCAAGAAATTTTAAAGGTGGCGAAATAGTCTGTTTTATGGGGGGTGCTGAAATCAATTTTATGCAGGCAGATATTCAGCATCCGATAGAACTTGAGGTAAACAATGTGTTCGGAGGTACTAAACTAATTATTCCTGCAGATTGGGATGTGAAGAGTGAAATATCTGCTGTATTTGGCGGTGTAGAGGATAAGCGCAATTTTAACAACAGCACCCCCGATACCAATAAAAGAATGGTAGTAAAAGGTTCTTGTGTATTTGGGGGGATTGAATTCGCTAATTACTAAAAATTTAATTTTTCACTTTATAATTCCAACTTTATGAATTGGTATCTTGCAAAAATAGTTTTCAGAATTATTTGCGGCGACGGAAATCATACGCCGCAATTTGACGAACAGCTCAGGCTGGTTGAAGCGGAAGATGATATGCACGCATTTCAAAAGGCGCGTATTATGGGCGATGGCGAAGAAGATAATTTTTTGAACAACGCACAAAAGCCGGTACACTGGAAATTTATTGATGTGTCAGAAATTCATTTGCTTGATAACCTGACCGACGGAGTAGAACTTTATTCAAAAATCTCTGAGGTAGACGATGCAGGAAAACATATTAGCGAAATTAAAGATCGCTCAAAATATTTGCACGAAACCTGTTTGCAAAATACATTTCAAATGAACTAAAAAAAATCGTTTGACGAATTCTATCTTATCTGATAAGCGGTTACGACTGTTTTTCGTTGCCTGGTGGTTTGTTTGGATCTTGCTGCAATATATTATGCTCAGGCAACTGGATGTGAATGAATTTCATGCTATTACAGACAGCCTGGTGGGTAATATTCTTCTCGCTTTATGTTCTTTCTTTATCAGCAATAACATGAAGTATTACCTGCCGCGCAAGGAGAAATATTGGTATATCCTGGTGGTAAGCCTCATGGTAAGTTTTCTTTGGATGCTTGCGCAACATGCGGTGCTCTGGGTTCTATTTAAGGAAGGAGACAGCTATTTTTCAGTGATTCATAATTCGTGGGGAATCAGGTTTGGTGCAGGGTTTTTATTGATAAGCAGCATGAGCATGTTTAGCTTGCTGTGGTATAGCCAGCAAGAACAAAAACAAGCAGCAAGCCGGGAAACAGAAACGGAGCGTCTTTCTAAAGAAGCTGAATTGTTCAAATTGCGCCAGCAATTGCAACCGCATTTTTTGTTCAATAGTTTAAATTCTATTAGTGCACTCACGAGTTCTGATCCGGAAAAGGCACGACACATGATTCAGCAGCTGAGCGATTTTTTGCGTGGGACCTTAAGAAAAAACGAGCAGCAATGGAATACCCTGGAAGAAGAATTAAATTATCTAAGGCTTTATCTTGATATCGAAAAAGTACGTTTCGGCCACCGCTTAAAAACTGAAATTATTTATAGCGACGAAGCGCTGACACTTAAAATTCCAGCTTTACTTTTGCAACCTGTTGTGGAGAATGCTATAAAATTCGGGCTTTATGATACAACAGGAGAAGTATTAATAAAATTAGAAGCTAAAAAAGAATTCAATTATCTAAAGGTCATGGTGCAAAATCCTTTTGACCCTGAAACTTCGCAACCCTTGAAGGGAACAGGTTTTGGCCTTTCATCCATTCAACGAAGATTGTTCCTTTTGTTTGCGCGTCACGATCTTATCAGCACAAAGAAAGACGAGGATCTTTTTATAACAATGGTGTTGATACCACAGGTACCTGTAAACGAAAAAATATAAATGTAACAGAACATGAAAGTTATTATTATTGATGATGAAGTACTGGCAAGAGGGATTGTAAAAGAATATTTAAAATCTTATTCTGAAGCTGATTTGCAAGCGGAATGTAATGATGGCTTTGAAGGAATAAAAGCCGTCCAGGAGTACAAACCGGATCTTATTTTCCTGGATATACAAATGCCAAAGATCAATGGCTTTGAGATGCTGGAACTGATTGAAAATCCTCCCGCGGTAATTTTTACCACTGCTTTTGATGAGTTTGCAATTAAAGCTTTTGAATCCAACGCAGTAGATTATCTACTAAAACCATTTAGCAAAGAACGATTTGACAAAGCCATTCAAAAATATTTGCATCATGCCACGGATGTTGCGGCTTCTACACAGGAGGTATTGGAAACTGCCGCGCAATCCCCGATACAGCAAAATCGTGTGGTGGTGAAGGATGGAAACAAGATAAAAATTATTCCAGTTAGCAAGATTCACTACCTTGAAGCGGCAGACGATTATGTAAAAATAATAACGGAGGAAGGATCGTTCCTTAAAAAGCGTACTATGAGCTTTTTTGAAGAATCATTAAGCAGTTATCATTTTGTTCGGGTCCACAGATCTTACATTGCCAACACTCAATTAATCACCCGTATTGATCCATATGAAAAAGATAGCCATCTGTTATTACTGAGCACCGGCGCTAAAATTCCTGCAAGTAAAACAGGTTATTCAAAATTGAAAGAAGTGTTAGGAATTTGAATTTAAAAATTCGCACTAATCGTCAAACTTATTGTGCAAAATTTATTTTATGCCTTGATGATTATTAATCTACTTAGGAGCATTAATTCATAATTTACTTTTTTTATTTCGTATTTTTTCGTTTTGGTTTCCTCTATTATCATACTGTTAACCTTTACTTCAGTCGTAAATTAAATTCGGTTATTATAGTAAACGAACAATTATTGAGAGTTTTTATTTTTAGTCTTGCAAAAGGTTATTGTTATTTGATGCCCTTGTCATTTACCTAAGTTTTCTAAAAATATTCAAATTATAATTTGTTTTAACGAATAAAAATTCTTCTTATTTGTTTGTTTACTACAGTCTGCATTTAATTGAATTGCTTATGCAATATTTATTCCATGTCATTCAAATGCAATATTTAGAAATTATATATTTTCTTAAAATTATTTTTGTGTTGATTTTTTTTGTGAGTAGTAATTTTATGTATGCAATTAATCAGTACATTTAAACTTTCAATCCATTTGATTGAATTGTTTTTTCGATTTTTAAAATTAAAACTTGATATTTAATTAGATTATTGTTACCTCTTTTTAGCCGCTTCTCAACCTATCGGATGAGATCGTGGTAAATAAATTTCATAAATGAAGAAAATTACAAGAATCCAACTTTCCACCATGATGTTTCTTGAGTTCTTTGTCTGGGGCGCATGGTTTGTTACACTTGGCACATTTCTGATAAATAACCTTAATGCGAGTGGCGCGGAAACCGGAGCAGTATTTTCTACACAATCTTGGGGCGCTATCATTGCTCCGTTCATAATTGGCTTAATTGCAGACAGGTATTTTAATGCGGAAAAGATTCTTGGCTTATTACATCTCGTAGGTGCTTTGCTTATGTACCAGATGTTTAAAGCTCCAGGCGTAGCGGTTTTTTATCCTTATGCATTAGGATACATGATATTATTTATGCCTACATTGGCCCTCGTTAATTCTATTTCGTTTAACCAGATGGAAGATACTGAAAAAGAATTTCCTCCCGTACGGGTATGGGGAACCATTGGCTGGATAGTTGCGGGTCTGGCGATTAGCTTTGTTTTTTTATGGGATTCGCCGGAAAACGTAAAAGCAGGTTTAATGAAAAATACTTTTCTATTAGCCTCAATTGCTTCCTTAGTTTTAGGTTTGTTCAGTTTCACCTTGCCAAAAACACCTCCCAAGGTAGATAAGGGAGCCAAAGTGAGAATTTCCGAAATATTAGGCTTTGACGCCATTAAATTATTAAAGGATAAAAATTTTCTGATATTTTTTATTGCTTCCATTTTAATATGTATTCCGCTTGCATTTTATTACCAGTATGCCAACCCTTTTCTTATCGATACCGGCATGGCTAACACTACTGCAAAAATGACTATGGGCCAGATTTTCGAAGTATTTTTTCTACTAATGCTCCCTTTCATTTTCAAAAAGTTTGGGTTTAAAATAACGATCATGGCTGGTATGCTGGCCTGGTCCGTACGATATGCATTATTTGCCTATGGAAATGCGGGCGACCTTACGTTTATGCTGATAATCGGAATTATTTTACACGGAATTTGCTATGATTTCTTTTTTGTATCGGGACAGATTTATACCGATGCTAAAGCTGGTCCTAAATTTAAAAGCGCCGCCCAAGGATTAATTACATTAGCCACTTACGGCGTGGGCATGTTGATAGGATTTGAAGTTGCCGGAATGATAAAAGATAATTATACCACCACTTCAATTGTGAATGGTGTTTCTACTGTTGTGTCTGACTGGAAAATGATTTGGATTATTCCTTCCGGAATTGCACTGCTCGTATTTTTGTTATTTGCATTTATATTTCATGATAAAAATGAAAAGCCTATTACTCAGAATTTGAATATTTAATATTTATGAAAAACAAACAATCGAGAAGAACACTCATAAAAAATCTTGCGTTGGGAGCTTCGGCACTCGCCATTACACCGGCTTCTGCACTGGCCTCTCTTAAGCAAGCAGAAACCAAAACTGAAAAAAAATTAAAATTGAAAGGCAATATCAATCACTCTGTTTCAAGATGGACATTCAATTATCTTTCGTTGGATGATTTGTGTAAAGCGGTAAAGGAAATTGGTTTCAACGCCATTGATTTAGTTGGACCAAAAGATTGGCCG
>JAHEZA010000122.1 GCA_023251335.1 Chitinophagaceae bacterium
GATTGCTTAATGAGCCTTCATAAAATATTTTAAAGCCTCATCTATAGAGGCTTTTTTATTTATAAAACTGTATTCAGCCAGCAGGCAAACAAATAACAGGATTTTTATTTTTTTCACATTTGAAAACGATCCTTCTGCTCCTCAAGAGTCATAACTCTTTACTTTTCGCTGTCTGCAATCCATTGTTGTTCTTCCTTTTGCCAATTCCTGTCCATTATAAAAGTTCCAAACGGGACTAAGGAAGCTAAAAAGGAAAGCGTCGTTTTCCAGGGTTTCCACTCCAGCGTTATTTTCACTGTGATTAACGCGAGAATGAATAGCATAAAAAGTACTCCATGAACCCATCCAACATATAAGACCAGCCTTGGATCCCCTGCAATATATTTTAGAGGCATAGCGATAAACAAAAGTATAACAAAAGAAAACCCTTCTGCGATACCCGCCATCCTTAGTCGTCCGATGGCACTGTTGGAAAATGATAAATTCATTTTTGGCATGTTTTATATTTGATATTTCAGGTGCTTGCAGCGAATGTACCCCCCACTTTCAGAATAAAAAAACTAATTTTTCCATTCCCCTCTATTTACCATTTAGATACAAGAACTTCCGTTCATCTATGATATATGCATTTTCATGTACTATGTGTTGCATAGTACCTATTCTTAACTATATCTTTGCTATGTAATCAATAACTAAAAACAATAAAACAAAACAAAATGAAAACAGTTATCAGCAACAAATCAGGAAAAGTCCTTGAAATTGCAAAACAAGCATTGTATTCTCTACAGGTTTTAACCGTAGGATTATTTATTCCATTTCTATTCGTATTTGGGATCACTTATAAAACTCCAAAACCGACGAAACCTGAAATTGAAACACAGATCAGCAAACCGCAACAGGTAAGCGCCAATAGGGTAACAGTGGATTTCAATAAAGTGTTACCTAATAAGAACAGTTGAGCCCTTTTTAAAGAATTTTTTGCCGGTGTCGCGAAGTATATATTTTAAGGTCCAAACATAGATATCAGCATGTTGTGGTTCGCCTTTAAAAATGCCATCCCATTTTTTCTGCCAGTCATTTGTCTGGAAAACCAATTGGCCTAAGCGGTTGTAAACTTTAAATTCAAGATCGTCCGCCTTAAAGGCATTAAGCGGATAAAGATAATCGTTTAGGCCGTCACCGTTAGGGGTGAAGGCGTTGGGAACGGCTATGTAGCAACTTTGCAGCACTTTGACTGTTTGGACAGCGGTGTCTAAGCAACCGTTATCATTCCTAACCACAAGCGTAACCGGATAATCATTTTCAGTTACCGAAATAGGATATTTCTGAGGGGGAGGGTTTGGTTCAATACCTGTATTTCCATTTTTAAAATCCCAATTATAGGAAATAATATTACCAATGCTTTTATTCTGGAAAACCGCGGAGTCTTCAGGGCAAATAATTTGATTGGTTTCGAAATCTGCTTTTAATTCGTTGCCCAACGATATAATTTCCCGGGTTGTATCGCTGCAAAATCCATTGGAAACAGCCAATACAATTGTCTTTTTGCCATTTGGCTTAAAATAAGTTACGGGATTTTGAAGATCACTTGTACCATTATAGTCCAACTGCCAATGCCATTGGTCCACCCCATTCTTTCCATCATGCTGAAACTGAACGGTGTCTGTTACACATCCTGTCGCGACATGATAGGTGAAATCAGCAGATACCGTGTCTTTTATCGTAAAATTTAAGAAAGATCCGACAGGCGTCTGTTGAGCGCATTCGTCTAAAATCGTGTTACCATCACTTCCTGTTTTCAACGTTAACCGATAATTTCCTCCAACTACAATCGGCGTGGATAAACTAATTGTAATAGTTGGCGTAAGATTATTCGTACAATTTGCCACAGCGCCGGCTATATTTACATTCGAGGGTCCGGTCACGATGAAATCACTTCCATCAGGAGCAACTGTGCTACATAAGATGTTCTTATCAAAAACTAATTGCAATGATTGGGGTGCGCATTGTAAGGGCACCATACTATCCATCGGCGTTGGAATCAATGGAACGATCGACAAAGGCAAAGAGTTTCCAACAGGAATCGGATTATCACAATTGTCTATCAATGTATTTCCATCAGTTCCTTTCTTTACGCTTAATGTGTAATCGCCAACAGGGAGCGGGCCGTTTAATTGCAATAGCACCGAATCCATGTCAAATCCTGCACATATTGTTGTAGCCGAAATGATTTTCGCGGAGCCTGGCGACAAAATAAAATCGCTGCCGTCTGCGGCAAGAGTGCTGCATTGCATGTGTTTATTTAGCTGTACATAAAGTTCAGTGGCGCTGCATGAAGATTTCACTTCTTTCATTGCCGGTTGGGTAGTATCAGTAATACTTGCCGTGCCACCTCCAAAAGATAAAGAATATCCGCTTTGCGAATCGGTAAAATGACTGACAAGCAATATGTATTTATGCCCTTCTATCAGGTTGGGCATTTTTGAGAACCGCGGTTCGTGACCGTCATAAGAGGATGCACACTGAATGTAATTAACGCCATCATTCGAAGTCCCAGTGGTGCCTGGGTTTCCTGCCCAGTTACCGGTAACAACGATATGATCATTGGTGTAAACCTCTATTGCATTGTGGCCGGTTACATCATAAAGTTGCCAGTCGTAATCATCCATGAGATCGTTCGGTGTAATCACAAAACCCAAGGTACCCGATGTATAGCATGTAAATTTATACCAGAAAGGATTTTTATTGGCATAATCAGCGTTGCCCGATCCCGAACAACCCGGAACATACAATGAATTCGAATTACAAAGCGGAACCGTACTTTGCTTAAAAACAGAGGTGCCACAAACCGGGAAAGCGGTTTCGGGGGTTTGGCCTTTTGTAGTACATGTTTGTGATGTAGCAACTAAGCAGAGAAACAGAAAAGAAAAAAAAATAAATACCGGTTTCAAATTCATAATTTCAATGACAGGCAAAAATATCCTTTCGTTGCATTGAAAAAGAACATTTCTTAAAATAAATTGTTTTCGTTTTGCTAAAGAGCAAAACCAGAAAATAGCTTGCCTGTCCGCTATTGAAAAAATAACCCATGAAATGAATGCAAAAAATACAGCAGGCAAACAAATAAACCTGATTCTTATTTTCTTTCCATTTATTTTCTTGAGTGTTGTATAGGATTCGTAACATGACAAATAAAATCACATTTTTAAAATTATAATTTTTAAGATCATCTAGTAAATAAAAAAACTGGTTTATTTCCTGGTTTACTGCTGAGGCTGACAAACGTTGGCACACTTCAAAAAAAAATGATTTACTTCGTGTCCCGGTAATTTAATCTTTTCTAAATTTAACCGGAACCTAATAATTATGAAAGTATATTCAGAAAGAGCCGCCAAGGTACAGCAACGAATAGACGAGATTAGTTTATACAGTGATGACCCACGTTGGCTTAATCGTACATTCGGATCACAGGCATTGAAAGAATGCGGCAATAAGATCGCTTCATGGATGCATGAATCAGGCCTTGATATACGAATTGATAATATTGGGAATGTAAGAGGAAAACTCGTCAGCACCAATCCTGAAGCCAAAACATTTGTGATCGCTTCCCATTTTGACACGACAGTGAATGCAGGAAAATATGATGGTGTTTTAGGAATTATCATGGGGTTAGATATTATTGAAAATGCCCGGCAAAGAAATGATTCATTGCCGTTTCATATAGAAATCATCGCCTTTGCTGAGGAATCCGGCATCAGGTTCCATTCCGGATATTTGGGAAGCAAGGTGATAGCCGGGATATTTAAAAATAAATTTCTTGTCATGGAAGATGACCAGGGAAATAAATTGTCACAGGTTTTGCAATCACTGAATTATGATCCAAGCCGCTTAAAAGAAGACGCTATTCCTGTTGAAGATTGGCTTGGCTATTTTGAAATTCATATTGAACAAGGTCCTACTTTATTTGAAAAAAACATTCCGGTAGGAATAGTCAATAATATTATTGGTCAGAAAAAAATAGAAATCAGCTTTACCGGAGAAAGCGGCCACGCGGGAACAGTACCCATGAGCCTTCGCAGAGATGCGCTATGCGCCGCTGCAAAATTTATCCTCGGAGTCGAAAAATTCGCTTCAAAAGAAAAGCGAAAAATGTTGGCTACAGTCGGTAAATTAGAAGTTCCAGGCTCCGCCAGCAACATGATAGCCGGCAGGGTGCATTGTACTCTTGATTTAAGGAGCGAAGACGCGAAGTTGTTATCTGATGCTTATGAGTTTATCTACTCGCTGTGCGAAAAACATTGCGACAAAAGAAACATTTATTTTGAATGGAAATTGGTTCATGAAACCGATCCCGTAACGTGTAATAAAAAACTCCGGAAATTAATGGCTAATGCCATTTCTGAAAAAAACATTGAGGTAACCTATATGGACAGCGGCGCTGTACATGATGCCGCCATTATATCGCAGGTAGCTCCTGTTATGATGCTTTTTGTAAAATGCGTGAAAGGTACCGACCGGCATCCTTTGGAAAATGTAGCAGATTATGATATCGCAACCGCATTGGATGTTTGTGATCGTTTTATAGAAGAATTATCTGTTGCTACCGAAAAAAGTATCCGGGAAAAAACAAAAATGGAAATATAAAATTTTTGTCGGTTTACTGTAAGGGTCGCCATCAATAAATCAGATGTGAAATTCTTCCCTTTTCGCTTTCTTATTAAAATAAAAAATACCCAACGTTCCTAAAATAATAAAAGCTGCCGATATAAGTTCTGCCTGTGTAGGATGCAGTCCGAATATAGAATAGGTCGTATTTACGCGTATCGTTTCTACCAAAAATCTTTCAATACCGTTCACAATAAGATAAATGCAAAACATGACTCCCGGCACCCTTATTTTTCGTCTTATAGACCAAAGAAAAAAGAAGAGAACAAAGCCAGCGACAATTTCATAAAAAGGAGTGGGGAAAACGGGCTGGGGTAACGCACGACAGTATTTCCCTTCGCATCCGGGTATTAAAACACCGTCTTCATTTACATTATGGGGATAAGTAAACGCGAACATCCATGTAGGTAAAAATTTGGGGCCTCTAAAACTTTTGTGAGGCACTTTATCAAGTGAAACCTCATGGCGGTCAGTAACCATAGTGTAAACGCCAGGGCCATCCTCTACACTGCCATTTAAAAAATAAGTTTGATTTTCATGAAGTTTCTGTTGAAATTGTGCAGGTGTAGCCGGTACTACATGCCCCGGAACGTCGCTGATATATGCGCTGTTAAAAATGCCCCAATCTCCGTCGCCGGCAGTCTGGCACCCCATTCTTCCAATAGCATAAGCAATCATTAAAGCAGGAGCCGCTGCGTCTATCAGGTGAAGAAGTTTGATACCTTTTTTGCGGGCATAAATACAAATGGCAATCGTTGCGCAGATGAGGCCTCCGTAAAATGTAAGTCCACTCGGTGCAATTAAATTGCCAATCGGATTTTCTATAAATCTGTCCCAATTTTCCAGGTTGTCGAAAATCTTCGCACCAATGATACCAAATAGTAATGCAAAAATTACAATATCGCCCACCCGGTCGTGTGGCCAAACCCTTATTACCCGCTTCTCAGGCTTATCAAGCTTTTGTTTATTTTTTTCGCGGTACTTTAAATAAACAAGTATTGCCGCAAGCAACAAGCCACCCAACCAACTTCCCTGCGACGAAAAAATATATTCCTGAAGATCCAGCCCCGGTTGGCGGCTGGCAATAAAAGCGCCAATTAACTTATACCCAAAAACAAAACCTACCAAACCATTAAGGAACAATTCAAAAGCTGAAGCGGGTTTTCCTGTTGTGATGGTTTCTTCGCGAGGCAGCATTAAGCCCTGCTTTTCCTTTCGTTTCAATTCACGGGTAAAAAAATATGCCGCAGCAATAAATGCCAATGCTACAAAAATTCCAAAAGTGTAAAAGATCTTGAATGCGTTGATTTTCCATCCAAACCAATCGTTGAGTACATAATATAAATTGGGATACATAATAAGCTTTTAGTCCTGGAAAAAATCGTTCATCTTTTTAGGTAAGATATGTTTAAAAATAAAAACCTTCAAATTTTTGAAGGTTCTTATTCATTTCTTTTATCAGCAATAAGCCTCAAACGCTGCTGTAAGATTGTTGGAGATCATTTCTGCGGAGGCTCCCTCGATATTATGCCTTTCTAAAAAATGGACCAAATTACCATCTTTGAACAACGCGATTGAGGGCGAAGAAGGTGGATAAGGTAATAAGTGCTCACGAACTTTGTTCACTGCATCAAAATCAAAACCCGCAAATGAAGTAGCAAGGTGATCTGGTTTCTTAGCGCTTGTTTCTACGGCCATTAACGTGCCGGGACGCGCGGTGCCAGCCGAACATCCGCAAACGGAATTGATAACAAACAACGTAGTGCCTGTTTCTTTCAAAGCATTTTCTACTGCTTCAGCAGTTGCCAAATCTATAAAGCCATTTTCTGTTAATTCCTCTTTCATCGGAATTACAATTTGTTCTGGATACATATCTTAATTTTTTTAGTTTTTTAGAATGCAAATTTACGATTCTTAGTCGTTTTACCGGCTATTGGTTTTCTTAAATCTTTCGCAAATATTTTTGCAAATATTTTTGCAAAAAAAAGAACAATCACTAAAAAATGAATGTCAGTGCTAAGAATGTAGAAATTACCGAAGGAACACTAATACCACAAACTCTATTTTTCATCATTTTTTTCACGAGTATTCCAGCAGAAGATTTAGCGGAATATTATTTTTTAACAGTACCTGCCGAACCGCAAAACAAATCAAGGTTATGATTTATTTAAAAGGGTAATGGAGACACCCTCAACTAAAGCCTTATGTTTGTTGTTCCGCTTTTTTGCGATTCCATTTTTCGATTCCTGATCCACGGGTTTTGCAAAATCTTAGTATTCAGGAATAAGAATTGATTTCCCATTTAATTTTCGATTCCAGCAAAGCATCAACAAAAATCACTTTTAAAAAATTCGCATAGTTTATAACTTCAATTTTTCCACATAAAACACGAAAAAAATAATGATAAAAAAAATTCCAAATATTTTCTTTTCGCTTTTTCCGGATCAGG
>JAHEZA010000123.1 GCA_023251335.1 Chitinophagaceae bacterium
ACCTCAAACATGCCATGCTTGCGCTCTACCAGATGAGCTAATCCCCCATTTCAGCCCGCAAATATAAAGCTGAAATTTTCGGTATAAAAAACAAATTTTAATCACCCCATATTTCCTCTTTTCCCTCCAGCCAAAGTTTAACCAGGCGGTTGGAAACCGATTTAGGTCTTTCGAGTGGATAGCCTAAAGCCCTGTCCCAGCAAAGGCTTGCTAACACACCCAATGAACGTGCGACACCGAAAAGTACAGTATAAAATTCATACTCCACCATGCCGTAATGCACCAGCAACGCACCGCTATGAGCATCTACATTGGGCCATGGATTTTTTATTTTAGCAATTGATTGTAAAATAGGCGGCACCGTTTCATAAATGTTCCAAACGGTTTGCACCAGTTTATCATCAGGCATGTGCTTCTTACCAAATTCCATCTGCGCTTCAAAGCGCGGATCAGTTTTTCTTAACACAGCGTGCCCATATCCTGGTACCACTTTTCCTTCCGAAAGCGTCTTCTTTACATACGCTTCTATTTGTTCTTTGGAAGGCAGATCACTTCCTATTTCATTTTGCATTTCGTATATCCATTTTATTACTTCCTGGTTAGCCAGTCCGTGTAATGGTCCGGCCAATCCATTCATTCCCGCTGCAAATGCAAGGTAAGGGTCGCTCAACGCTGAACCCACTAAATGCGTTGTATGCGCAGAAACATTACCTCCTTCATGATCTGAATGAATGGTCATGTACAATCTCATTAATTCTTTAAAACTTTCATCGTCATAACCCATCATATGTGCGAAATTTCCAGCCCAGTCTAAAAGGCCATTGGGTTGAATGTGCTTTCCATTTTTATATTTACGCCGATAAACATAGGCAGCTATTCTCGGAAGCCGTGCAATCAGATCCATCGTATCATCAAACACAGACGACCAATAATCCTTTTTGCTCATCCCTTCTGCATAATTTTTAGCAAACTGGCTTTCTGTCTGAAGGGCCATAATACCTACAACAAATTGGGTCATTGGATGTGCGGTCTCGGGCAATGACTCAATAGTATCGAATACAAAATTGGGCACATGGCTTCTGCGTTGCCAGCTACTGCTCATCAGTTGTGCATCATCGTCAGTAGGCAAATCGCCTATCAGCATCAAATAAAATAATCCTTCAGGCAACGGTTCGTTACCCCCTTCCGCTTTAGGAAGTCTTTTCTGAAGTTCCGGGATAGAATAACCGCGAAAACGAATACCATCCTGTGCATCAAGGAGAGAAGTCTCAGTTACCAGGCCGGTAATTCCGCGCATACCCATATAAATTTGCGATAGTTTCACTTCGCCGATTACTTTATCCCCATGATTTTTTATAATATCTTTTACCTCTTCCGCTACCATGTCTGCTTTGGCTTTAAACTTGTCTTTAAGTTTTCCCATAATAAAAAAAATTTATGATTTAAGATTGATCTGTATAAAATGCGATTGCGCTAAAGTTAACCATAGCGCACCTTCTAACAAAAGAAATATTTCGTTTTATTTTGAAGATTGCCTGTATAAATACAAAGCAAGTATTCCAAAAATAAAATTGGCCAGCCAAGCCGCTATGAAAGCATTAAAATTCCCTTTTAATGCAAATACCGAAGCAAACCTGCCAACTAAAATATAGAGCACACAAATCACGACTCCCACAGCAAGATGGAATCCGCTACCGCCACGTATCTTCCTCGATGCGATGCACGCGCCTATAATCGTCAAAATAAAAACCGACACAGGATTGGCTGTTCTGTTTTGTTTTTCCAATATCAGGGCTTTTACATTTCCCGAGCCGCGCATTTCTTCAAGCTTAATAAATTCATTTAATTCAGGCATTGTTAATTTATCTTTCATGTGCTCATCTATCTTCAGGTCGCGTGGCTTAAAATTAAATTTCATTTGCATCACGGCCGTATCTTTTACTGTTTCGTGAAGCCCGTTTATGGTACGCTCCATCACATTATTAAGCCGCCATCCGTGTGTGGCAGTATCCCACGCAATGTTCATCGCTCTTAAATTATAAATAAGATTGCTTTTATCAAAGCGCTGAATAAAAAAATTGCTCCCGTTTTTATTGGTTGTATCATAATAACGTATACCCGCATACGAAAATGAATCGAGCTTAAAATATTTATTGCTAATCGTAGAAGTGTTTACATAGCCGCCATAATTGAAGCTTATATATTTGGCGTCAAAATCAGCCCATTTCTGATTGGCTGGTGGCAACACATATTGATTAACCCACCAGAGAAAACCAGTAAATAGAAGGCCGCTTATTACATAAGGACGAAGAAACCTTCGAAAGCTGGTGCCTGTACTTAAAATGGCAATGATCTCTGACCGGTTAGCCATTTTGGATGTAAAAAATATGACCGCTATGAAAATAAAAAGCGGGAAAAGCATGGCATCTATCCGGGGAAGAAAACCAAAATAATATTGCGTAATGATCTCTTTGGCAGATAATCCCGTCTTCGCAAAATCATCTGTCTTTTCGCTCAGGTCCACAATTACAACGATAACAGTGAGCGCAAGAAGACAGAAGAAGAATGTTGAGAAGAATTTTTTTGCGATATACCAGTCAATAATTTTCATACAACCTCAAAAAAAGTTATTTGATTGCCGCCAAAAGTAAATTAAAATACAACAGTTAATCTATAAAAGCAGGTATCTAAGTTTGATTTGTGAACTTTTTTAGAATAGTAAAGCAACATTTAATTCAAATTTCTGTTTAGCCGGCAAATGATTCGATATCTGGGAATAAGAAACCGGTTTCTTTTTTAAAAATCTTTCATGTTCTTTTGATCTTACCCATGACAAGGCGATGAGAATCTTTTATAAACTGTTCCAGTTGTCTTTTACTCAATGTGCCATCTACTATAATGGTATTCCAATGTTTTTTATTCATGTGATAACCTGGCAGTATGCAAGATGGATATTGCTCCCGCAATGTTACCGCATGTTCCGGATTGCATTTTACATTAAACTGAAGAGGCAATGATGATAAAGAAACCAATAAGAATATTTTGTTCCGTGTTTTGAAAACAAGCGTGTCTTCCCCAAAAGGAAAACTTTCGCCAACCTCATGTAATGACAAACAATAGTCTCTTAATTCTTCGATGTTCATGTTCAGTTAGGATTGAATACTGATTATTAATTTCTCATAACAAAAATAGAAATCATTAATAAAAGTTCGTTTACTGCTGAACGACAAAAAGCCATCATTGCGATGGCTTTTGTCAATTTTAAAAATATTCTATTCAGATTTTTCCGGCCGCAAAATTCCCATCACCACGTTGTTGGTTGATAAAAATAATTTAGCCGCATCCTGGATATCCTTTTGAGTTAACGCATTTACATATTTTTCATAATGAATAAAGTAATCAGGGTTGTCGCCGGGAAAATAAAAGCTTTGTAATTGGCCGAGCCATGTACCATTTTCTTTGATCTGAACCCTATGCTGTTCTATCCATTGTTTCTTTACTTTATCAAGATCTTCTTTTGTCGGACCATTTTTAATCAACGATTGAATTTCCGCGTTAGCCGCCTGCAACAGCGTATCTACCTTCTCGGGGCCGCATGGCAATTGCAAAAAGAAAGTGTAATGTGGGTATGGGATTTTTTCAAATTGAGCCTGCGTTCCGCCACCATATATTCCTTGTATCTTTTCCCGTAAATTTTCGATAATCCGGATGTTTAAAATTTCACTAATGGCTTGTGCTTTTAAATCCAACTCATCACTATAAGAAGTTTCGCCGCTGTAAACCCCTATTATCAAAGCTTTTGGCTCTTTTCCTTTATATACATCAACATCCTTTTTGCCTTCTATAGGGCGGAGTTTGTTATCAACATAATTAAACTTTTTGGACGTGGCAGGAAGACTGGCGATATATTTTTCTAAAAGAGGTTTTAGTTCGCTTTCTGTAATATTTCCTACAAAAGTGAAATGCATTTCATGGGCATCTTCAAAATTTTCCTTGTACATCTGCATGATCCTTGCAAGATCCAGATCATCAAAATATTCAGGTTTAGGTACTGAAATCGGCGCTAACGGGTTATGATTATACAATACTTTAAAAAGGCTATCTATAAATACCACCTGCGGATTGGCACTTAAAAATGCAAGCTGTGCCTTATTTTTTTGAATAAATGATTTGAACAAGCTGGTATCCACGCGGGGAGAACTACCATATAAATAAATCAATTGCATCATAGATTCCACATCCTTTACAGAACTGCTGCCGCCAAAGCCAACAGAGTTAGCCCCAAACGAAGGATGCACATTAACTGTCTTTCCGCTAAGCGCCTTTTTTAGATCTATCGGTGAAAATTGGCCAACGCCCATGCTGCTGATAACGGATATCATGTATTCGGCGTTGTATTTGTCGTTAATACCATAAGTATTTTTTCCGCCAGGCCTCACAGCGCTCATTAATACCTGATCGTTTTTAAAATCAGTGTGTTTTAAAGTCACCGTAACGCCGTTGCTTAATGTAAAATCGGTAGTTCCCAGAACGGTATTCTGTTTAGTTGCGGTGATTTTTCCAGGCACGGGCATTTTAGTCAATAAGATCGTTGCCACTGCTTTTTCTTCATAAGGCTTTATATCCATTTTGCTCACTTCGGCTTTCACCGCAAGAATCTGGGCATCTGTTGGCAAAGTCTTTCCGGAAGCAGGTTGTGGTCCGGTGAGCGCGATAAACTCGTTGGTGTTTTCACTTAGCTTTTTCGCAATCGCATTTACATCATCCAAAGTTATCTGCGGCAATAATTCCTTGTAATATTTTTCTTCATTTGCTATGCCGGGAATAGGTTCCTGTGTCAAAAAGTTACGAATATATTCAGATGCATAATTTGCCGATTCAGTTTTATCCTTTTCTTTATATGCCTGCTCAATATAATTGAGCATATCCGCCTTTGTGCGTTCTAACTCCGCCTTCGTAAATCCATATTTTATCACCCGTTCCATTTCTTCCTGGAATGCTCTAAGGCCGTTAAGGCTATCGCTGTTTCCCGTTCCGATGTATGCCTGAAACGCTTCATGACCACGCGCAAAGGACCCAAAACCAGTTCCCGCATATACAAACGGAGGGTTTTCTTTTTGGGTAAGTTCGCGCAATCGTTGATTTAAAAGATCAGAAAAAATACCTTTCACCAAATCTTTTTTATAATCGCCCAGTGTCACATCAGCATCTACTTTTTCTGCAGAATAATGAACCTGGAAGGTATAGTTGGTAGCTTCTTTATCAGTTACCACGTCGGCTACACTTTTTTGATAAGGTGGCAATGGCGCGTTTACTCTTGGCCTTTCATTCGCAGGATTTTTATTATCACTAAAATATTTTTTGATCAGGCTTTCTGCTTTTCCCGGATCAATATCCCCTACAACAATTACAGCCATCAAATTAGGCCGGTACCAGTCGTGATAAAATTTTCTGAGGGCGGAATAGGGTGCATTTTTTATGATGCTGTCTTTACCAATCGGAAGCCGTTCCGCATATTTGGAACCCGCCAATAACAAAGGATACACTTTCTTGTTAATGCGATCCTGTGCACCTTTTCCGAGTCGGCTTTCTTCAAGCACAATAGGCCGCTCCCCATCAATATCATTTGCACTGTCTGTTACGTGTTGCGCCCAATCGTCTAAAATCTGGAAACCTTTATCTATGTTGGAAGGATTGTCTGTCGGGATCGGAAGGATATAAACCGTTTCATCAAAACCCGTGTAAGCATTCAGGTCACTACCAAAACCGACACCTATGGATTGAAGAAAAGAAATGATGTCGTTCTTTTTAAAATGTTTGGTGCCATTAAAAGCCATGTGTTCACTAAGGTGCGCCAGGCCTTGCTGGTCATCGTCTTCAAGAATCGAACCCGCATTTACTACCAAACGCAGTTCTACTTTTTGTTCGGGCTTTTTGTTTTGCCTGATGTAGTAAGTAAGGCCGTTAGCGAGTTTACCGGTTACGACGTGAGGATCTTTAGGCAAAGTATCATTCAGATTTTGCTGCGCAAAAAGTGATGGAGAAATTAATAAAATAAAAATAGAAAGTAGATTTACAAATTTCATAAACGAATGATTTTAATTGATAAAGAACAAAAGTAAAAGAGATGAAAAGAAATGTATGTTAAATGTTATTTGAATATACTTCTTCAAATAAAAATATATCTATTTACTAAAAATATTTTTAAACCACCACGCCTTCCAAATCAAAATCAAATGCCTTAAAGATTTTTACATTGACAAAATCTCCGGGATTTAATTTTCTTTCCGAATTAATGATCACCTCATTATCTACTTCCACACTGTCAAATTCGGTACGTCCCAAATATTTTCCCGCTTCTTTTTTATCAACAATTATTTTAAAAACTTTGCCCACTTTTTCTTCGTTTTTCTTATAAGAAATTTCCTGTTGCACGTCCATTATTTCCTGCGCCCTTCTTTCTTTTTCTTCTGCTGAAACATTATCTGCCATGTCGTGCGCAGAAGTATTCTCTTCATGAGAATAAGTAAATATCCCTACACGGTCGAATTCCATTTTTTTCAAAAACAATTTCAATTCTTCTACATCATCCTGCGTTTCTTCGGGAAAGCCTGCTATCAGCGTAGTTCTCAGGCAGATGCCCGGAATTTTATATTTTATTTCGCCGATAATATCTTCCATCTCCTCTCTGGTAATTTGCCTTTTCATCGCTTTCAACATCCCGTTGCTGGCATGCTGCAAAGGCATATCGAGATAGTTGCAAATATTATCCCGTTCTTTCATAGCGTCAATAATGTCCATCTGAAATTTCGAAGGATAGGCATAATGTAGTCTTATCCATTCCAGTCCGGGAATATCAGCCAGCGAATGAAGTAATTTTGGCAATTCCCTTTTTTTATAAATATCGAGGCCGTAATAAGTCAGTTCCTGCGCTATCAGCATGATTTCTTTTACACCGCACGACACTAATTTCTCTGCTTCAGCCACCAACGATTCTATCGGGCGGCTTACGTGTTTTCCACGCATCAACGGTATAGCACAAAACGCGCAGGTACGGTTACAGCCTTCACTTATTTTCAGGTATGCATAATGGTTAGGTGTGCTTAATAAT
>JAHEZA010000124.1 GCA_023251335.1 Chitinophagaceae bacterium
ACGTACTGTTCCTGCTGTTCTTCTCTATCGGGTTATGGCTTACTGAGTCTATACCAGCTTTTGCTGTCGCACTTTTTATTATAGGGTACCTTGTATTTGCCCTTGGTAATCCATATTTGAATCCTTCACCGGAAAAAATAAACCGGTATGTAAATACTTTTTCAAGCAGAATTATTTGGCTGCTGCTGGGTGGATTTTTTCTTGCCGCAGCCATGACCAAAACTGAGTTGGACAAAGCACTTTTAAAACTTACGTTGAAATTATCCGGAAAAAAGCCAAGGAGTATTCTTATTGCTTTTATGATAGCGGCTATGACCTTCTCCATGATCATGTCGGCCACGGCTACTACTGCTATGATGATTGCTGCGCTGACACCTTTAATGAAAGAAACCAACAGGCCCGGATTTAATAAAGCGCTGTTGCTGGGCATTTCAATGTCAGCCACCATTGGTGGAATAGGCACTATTATCGGCACTTCCCCTAATGCAATTGCGGTTGGAATATTAGGTGACAGTGGTATTTACATAAATTTTTTGCACTGGATGGTATATGGCGTTCCGATGGCCGTTATTCTTGTTTTATTTATCTGCTTTTTTTTGCTTTGGTTATTTGTAAAAGATAATTCCCCGTTGTCTTTACAGTTGTTTGACAGCAAGAAAAACGAAAAGCAAAATGAGTCGTCTTCGCAGCGTATTGTTGTATTGGTTGTATTGGTTGTAACGGTAGCATTGTGGTTAACAAGCTCAATACATGGTATTCCTGTTGCGGCAATAGCTGCAATACCGTTAGTGGTCTTTACACTTACCTGCGTGTTGAATGCTCACGATGTAAATACATTGTCGTGGGATACATTAATTTTAGTGGCAGGAGGCTTGTCCCTTGGCGAAGCGCTTCAATCTACGGGTATATTACAGCACTATGCCGTGCTAATGAAAGTTGCCAATATGAGTTCGGTAGGCCTCATTATTATATTGGCATACGCCTCTATGCTTTTTGCAAATTTTATGAGCAATGCGGCCACCGTCACCATATTGATACCACTCGGATTTGCATTGCTTCCCGGCATGGAAAAAGAGGTGGCGTTTGCAGTCACACTGGCTTCTTCAACCGCATTGCTCCTTCCGGTGGCATCGCCGGCTACCGCAATTGCTTATAGTACTGGTCTGTTAAAGCAAAAAGATTTTACGATAACCGGATTAATGGTAGGAATAACCGGGCCCATATTAGCTGTATTGTTGGTTCTGTTGTTAAACCGCTAAAATATGATCGGAGGAGGAAACAGAAATCATCATTATTTGTTTGTTTACTGTTATCTATTATTCTTCAATCATTTTTCAAATCAAATTCTTTGCTACTTTCAATTCTTTAGAAATTTACATTTTTTTATACCCCGGGCCTTTTAAAAATCTACCGGATAGTGAACCGGTATGATCACCATTTTCCAATATCTGGATACCATTTACAAACACATCACTTACGCCTGTTGCATACTGATGCGGTTTATCATAAGTAGCATGATCCTGAACTTTTGCCGGATCAAAAATTACTATGTCTGCGTAATTGCCCACTTTAAGTTCTCCGCGTTTTTGTAGTTTTAAATGAGTAGCAGGTAGATTGGCCAGTTTATAAATTGCCTGTTGCAACGTCATTAGTTTTTCATCGCGGGAATATTTGCCTATCACTCTCGCAAAATTTCCATAAGCACGTGGATGTGCATTTGATTTTAAAAAAACACCTTCGTTTGTATAGGATCCTTCATCACTTCCAAAACTCACCCAGGGCAAAACAATTTCCTTTTTAATATTATTTTCATCCATTACAAAATAAGCAACGCCCACCCTTGTACTGTCTTGTATTATCAGGTCCATCGCTGTTTCTTCCGGTGAGGTGCCACGAATTTTTGCCGCTTCTGCCAATGTTTTGCCTGTAAATTTTTTTAATGAATCCTGTTTAAAAGCAAGAAGCAAAATATTATCCGGCCTGCCTGATGAATAATATTCATTTTCCCAATCGTTCGCATAGGAATTCATGGCCTTTATCATTTGTTTTCTTATAACAGGATCCTGTAAACGCTTTCTGAGTTTTCCGAAACCTCCGTCTTGCAAAGTAGGCGGAAAGCAGGAAGTTAGGCCTGTGGCTGCTGCAGTATAAGTGTACATGTCTGCTGTGATGTCAATACCTTGTTTTCGGGCAGTTTCTACCATTTGTATTACGCTGTCCATTTTGCCCCAGTTGTCTTTGCCAGACGCTTTTAAATGGCAGATCTCTACAGGAATATTGGCTTCTTTTGCAATGGTGATAATCTCATTAATGGCAGGAATTAATTGATTGCCTTCGCTACGGATATGGCTGATATACGTACCGCCATATTTAGATGCTTCTTTTGCAAGTGCCACCAGTTCATCAGTCTTTGCAAAAACATCTACCGGATACTGCAGTGCACAGGTAACGCCCAAAGCGCCTTCCTTCATCGCGCTATCTACCAAAATTTTCATACTGTCTAATTGTTGGGCAGTCGGCGCTTTATCATCTTCCCCAATTACGTATTGTCTTACCGTGCCGGTGCCAACGAATGAAGCGATGTTGCAGGAGATGCCGTTATCTTCCAGGGTAGCCATGTATTCTCCCAATGTATTCCACGTTACAGGATACTTTATATCGCCTTCGTTCTTTTGCATTTGATCTTTCATATTGGCATTCAAAGGACCCATGCTGAATTCTGTAAATATTTCAGTAGTTACTCCTTGCCGTATATCACTTTGTGCCCTTCCATCCTGGAATAATGATTCTTCAGAATGTCCCATCATGTTGATGAAACCCGGTGCTACTGCCTTTCCTCCGGCATCTATCTCATTTTTTGCTGATGCATTTTTCAAATCACCGATAAAGGCAATAGTATCTTCATTAATAGCAATATCGCCTTTGAAGGGCGTTCCGCCTTTGCCATCATAGATCATTCCATTGCGGATAATAGTGTCATATTTTGCTTGCTGATTGCAGGCACAAATCACGATAAGTAAAAAGAATGATAAGTATTTCATTTTATATTTTATAATGGTTTAATGAAATTGGTACATAAATGTATGATGATGAATTTACTTTTTTACGGGATATTATTTATGATTGCTATTTTTTCTTTTTTAATTTTCTTCATTACAAAATAAATTATACACACCACGGCGATAAAAATGAGCACTGAAAGTATTTCCCATTTTCCCAGGCTGGTAAACATCCAGCAAATTGCTGCAATACCAATTAATGGAACGGTTAACCCTCCCGGAATCTTAAAAGTTTTTTCTGTTGCTTCCTGCTTTTTTTTCCTCATTTTAATTGTTGCTAAAATAACGGTGAGATAAATAATTAAAATGGAAGCGCTGGCCAGGATGGCCATTTGTTTAAATCCACCTGAGACAGAAAATATAAAAATTAATGAACCCCACACTATAATAGCTAAATGCGGTGTGGCAAATTTTGGATGCACTTTGCCGAGGAATTTTGGAAACAGCCCGTCATTGGCTCCAGCAAAAAGTAAACGCGGTGATGCAAGCACATCTCCAAAAATACTTGTAAAACAAGAGAAGGCAGCTGTGAGCAACAGTATAATTGTCCCCGCAGGCCCCACCATTTTTTCTGCAATGGCCGCCAGGGGCGCATCTTTCACAGCTTCCATATTTGCACCCAATACTCCCTGTGTAACCGTTTGTAGAAGCAGGTAAAAAACAAGAATTAATAATCCCGCCAATATAATTCCCCGGGGAACGGTACGTTTCGGATTTTTAATTTCTCCGCTCGACGTAAGTGCCGTTTCGAAACCGAGAAATGCAAAAAATAAAATAAGGGCAGTGCTGCCGAATGTGTTTAATGTTGGTAAATGGCCCCAATGCAGGTTAGTTGACTTAACATGAAAGAGACCAAAAATGATGATTGCAGCCAGCGGTAATAATTTTATTACGGTTACGAACTTTATAAAAGTGATACTCTGTTTAGTGCCGCGAATGTTCACTAAAACCATAAAAACTATTAAAATAAAAAATAAGAAAGCTCTTACCCAGGGGTTTAAGAACTCAGGATAAATTACAGCGAGTGAATCGGCAATTATATTCATCACTGCTGCGTCACTCGCAAGACCGAAAGCAAAAAAGAAAAGCCAACTGGTTATAAAACCCGGAAACTCTCCAAATGCAGCTACCACATAAGCATAGGTGCCGCCGCTCGAGGTAACTTTGCTGCCTATTTCTGCATAACAAAGCATAACACAACCCAACAAAATCGCACAAAAAACATAACAAAACAGTCCATAGGTACCCAATTGCATTCCTACAATTGCAGGTAACACAAAAATGCCGGCACCAATGGTGAAATTTAAAATAGTAAGAGAAAGCCCGGAAACCCCAATAACTCTTTCTAATCCTTCGTTCGTTTTTTTAGTCGGCATGCTGGGTTGGCTTTGGTTTTTATTTTTTTAATCACTATTTCTAATTCAAACGATTTAACCCTTCAATTTTCCTATACGGATTTTTAAAAAAATCATTTACCACTTTATTAAAAATATCTTTATAAACAATAGGGGTAGAGTGGCCGCTGTTGGGTAAAATCCATAAATAAGATCGTGGGATTGATTCAGCAATTAGCATGGTATGCCGTGGACGAATTACATCATGATCACCACCAATAACCAGCACCGGGCATTTAATTGTTTGTAATTGTGCCGTGCTGATATTTGGCTCATGAGCCAGTAAATTAAAAAGCTTTCGATTGGTCTTTACTTCCGGTATCAGGGGTAATTTATTAATGGAATCACTAAGGTATCTGGCCCAGGTAAAAATTTCCGGCTCCACGGCTGAAGTATCCGGCACAAGATTGGCGCCCGTTACCGCCAGTTTTTTCACTTTATCCGGATGTCGGATAGCGAGCAACAATCCATTGATGCCGCCATCACTCCAACCTATCACATAGCAGGAATCTAAATGCAAATGATCAAGCAATGCATTCAAATCATCCGTCATCATTTCATAACTTAAAGAGTCGCCGTTGTCAATTGATCTTCCCTGGGCCCTGCTATCTGCCAGAATCACCTTATAATTTTTTGCAAAGAAGGGAATCTGGTTGGTGAAATCCTTTATGGAACCGCCATTACCGTGAATGATCAACAGTGGCTCACCGGAACCATAAGTTTCATAATACATTTTAAACCCACGGTTGTCAAAGTATTTTCCGACTTGTACATTTTTGCCAAAGAGGCTGTCAACAGGCGTTTGTGCATGTATAACTAAAGCAAAAAATGATACAGCAAAAGAAAGAAATAGTTTTTTAACATGTTTCATAAAAACGTTTTTATTTATTTAAGATTGATTCCAATTATTAAAAATATTGCACCCAAAACAAGCAACGCAATTATCATCGGCGTTATAAATTTGAGCCATGCCTTGTAACTTATTTTTACCATCAGCAATGCCGGGAATACAGAGCCGGTGGGAGATATGAGAAACATGGTTCCTATACCGAACAAATAAGCATTCACAATTTCACGACCCGGAATATTTACAATAATGGCTAACGCACCAATGATCGGCATGGTAAGTACTGCCATACCGGATGAAGAACTTACAGGAATAGCAAAAAAGAAATAGAATATCATTACCATGATAATAAAAATGACGGCCGGAAAATGCTGCACTACATTAGATGCATAAAAAAGAATGGAATCTGCAACGAGGCCATCATTCAACACAATGGTCACACCCCTTGCCAGGCCTATGATCAGGGCTACTGCTAATAAACCTTCGGCGCCTTTTAAAAATTCTCCCACAAATTCTTTTTCACTCATACGGTCTAATATTCCGATGAGAATGGTTGAACCAAAAAACAGGGCAGCCATTTCTGTAGTCCACCAGTTAAAGAAAACAATGCCAACGATCATGCTGATAAAAGTGAGCACGAATATGAGTAGCAGTAATCTTGTCTTAATATTCAATTTCATTCTTTCACCTTCGGTATGTACTTCTATTTCAAAAGGAGACTCTGTAATGCCATCTATTTTATAAACAAGAGATGCCGTACGGTCTTTTTTTACTTTAGCCGCATACCTGAGTATATACCAGGCAAACATGGAAGTAGCGATCACAAAAAATAATAGCCTTCCATAAAGCCCGTCAATCCAGTTAATGCCCGCTGCATTAGAGGCTATGATAGTTGAAAAGGGGTTGGTAAAACTGGCAATATAGCCTACCGCACAACCGCCAAACACAATTGCCAGCGGAACCATTGCGTCATAATCCTCCGCCATAAAAAGCGGAACCAATACAGGATAAAATACAATGGACTCTACATCCATTCCATACGAGCCACCGAAAAAAGAGAACACGAAAACCAAAATCACAATCAGCTTTCTTTCTTTTCCTTTCATCTGCTGCGCTAAATATCTTACCCCTTTGAACATAGAACCTGTCTTATTAAAAACAGCCATGAAGCCGCCAATAAATAAAACAAAGAGTGCCACATCAATACTGTCTATAATGCCTTTTACCGGCGCCTCCAACATAGCAATAAAACCTTGTGGATTTGACTTTTGTTTTTTGTAGGTACCGGGTACGGAAATAGGTTTGCGGATATCACCGTTACTAAATTTTTGTAAAGGAATTTTAATATCAAGGCTGTCAAGCGTATGTTGGGTAAACGGTAATGACACCGTACCTGCGGTAGAGGTAACTAAAAAATTCTGATTGTTCTCAGCAGATAATTTACTGTATTGCCCCGATGGTAATAACCACGTACTGATAGCTGCCAGTACTATTACCATCATAATTAAAGTAAGTGCGTTAGGCAGGCTTTTGGGTTTTACAATTTGCATCTGTATGTTTTGGTAAATGAGTTTAATGCTGACAATTTAATTTTTGCTCTGCTATTTATATGGATGATTCTGCAATTATAATGTTTTCAACAACTGTTTCATCATCATATTCTCCCTGCAATGAATATTTCCCAAATACAATCAATCCTATCGCAGCAACAGGTGTAATGACGAGCATCATAATGATTCCAAAGACGATATCTTCCTGGTTGCCTGACATTATTTTGGGTATGCCCATTTTAAAAATACCGAACCAGGC
>JAHEZA010000125.1 GCA_023251335.1 Chitinophagaceae bacterium
TAAGAAGGGATAAACAGTCTGGTTATTTTTGCTGGTTATGATAATATCCACAACGGCTGTAGAGTTAACCTGGCCGCAAATAAAAATCTTGATTATTTCTTTGTTTACTGTTAAAATTTATGGCTGTTTCAAAATGCTGTCATTTCGAATAGTCTTATATTTTAAGATCCAATAATACTCCAGCTTTATAAATTCTATATTTTTTGCCTTGCCAGTTAATAATTGTTTTATAAAATCTTCAGTCGGAAAATTCTTTACCACTTTATACATCATTCCATTTTCGAGTTGCCGTGTTTGGTAGGTGTTGCCAAAATTATCCCTGTCTGTCATAGGAAGATTACTGCCTTCAACAAAGTTGTTGTCCATAAAAACAACGGCGCCGCCTGGTTGCACAGAGTCATTAATAATGTCAATAAAATGAGTTAATCCCTGCAACTGTATATGGCTCCAGATAAATCCTCCGAATAGACTTTCATGTTTTGTGGTGCCTGGTAAATTGAAAATATCCACTAACTGAAATTTAATTTTAGAGGCGAAATATTCTTTTAATTTCGCCAGGCTAATCACAGCATCATTAATATCAGTGGCTAAAATTGAATCAGCGGTTTTGGAAATTATTTTTGTCCAATATCCCGTGCCACAGGCAATTTCAAGCACTTTTTTATCACGGAAAGTCTCCTGCAAAATTTGTGTGGCAAGCAACAAATCATGTTGCCGCTCCGGCCTGGCGTATATTTTTTCGTACTCATTCGCGCGTTCTTTGTAATAGGAAACCATATCTGTATTCATGGAAAAGTAGTTTTTTTGATGTTACCCGACCGTTTAATTTGGTGAAAAAAGTAAGTTTTAATGAATGCTCTTTATTTTTAAGTTTGTCAATTTGAGTGCAGGCAACATGTAAATCATCGAAATAGATTTGGTCACTCGTCGCCTTTTAATTTCACATTGTCTTTTCAATTTGGATATTGGCAACGATAAATAACAAGCTGACTGCAAATAAGCGATTTTTTTCTGATAAATAAGTTGTGTTTAAGGATGAAGGATTCAACATCGTTGATTCAACATTTGCTGCGAAATGCTATTTTTTATCTGAACAAACCGAAATTTTGACTTTTTAACTGTCAAAATTTTATGAATTTGTGAGACAAATTTTCATTTTTTTTAATTAAAAAATGTGATGGCATGTGAGTTGATTTACTTATGTTGAAATTATTTATTAACCATTAAAAACGGAGGTAATTATGACACTTTTTAAAAGAAACGGAAGCTTATCAGATACATTGCCTATGTTGTTTGATGACTTCATGAACCGTGATCTGTTCAATTGGGGAAGCCAGAACTTTTCCAACACCAACACCACTATTCCTGCGGTGAACATTAAAGAAACGCCCGACAGTTACGAAGTGGAAGTAGCCGCGCCGGGAATGACCAAAAAAGATTTTAAAGTGGAATTGGATGGCAATGCACTCACGATCAGTTCCGAAAGAAGTAATGAGCGCGAAGAAAAAGAAGATGAACGATACTCACGGAGGGAATTTAGCTATCAATCTTTCCAAAGAACTTTTAATCTCCAGAAGGGAGTAGTGGATGTTGACAAGATCCAGGCAAGGTATGACAATGGCCTGCTGCATCTTCTGATACCCAAGAAAGAGGAAGCAAAGCAAAAGCCGCCAAGGCTAATTCAAATTTCTTAATAAATCGCTTCCTGTTTGGAAAGTTGTCTCTACGAAAGAGGCAACTTTTTTTATTGCCTTTGTTTGCAAAAGGCAATGTGATATCTGCAAAAAGCAATTAATTGGTATTAGTTTCCCCTTTTTGTTCCAACACTTTTATCGGTATCGCGAGAGGATCTTTTTATTTTACATAAATAAAAATCATGAAAATTTCTTTGTTTGCTGTTTAGAGTAAATTGCGAAAGGAATTTTTCAACCAGTAAACCAATAACCCCCAATAAACTAATAAACTAAGTAACCAATTAACCAACGAACTTGACCTACGAAGAATCCATACATTATCTCTATAATAAGTTGCCGATGTTTAGTCGCAGCGGCGCAAAGGCGTACAAAGCGGATTTGAAAAATACGCTGGCGCTTTGTGATTATTTGGGCAATCCTCAAAACAATATAAAAACGATTCACATAGCCGGTACCAATGGCAAAGGTTCCGTGAGCCATATACTGGCCGCCATATTGCAGGAGAACGGATATAAGACAGGATTATACACTTCGCCTCATTTAAAAGATTTTAGAGAAAGGATAAAAATAAATGGCAGGATGATCGCGGAAACTTTTCTTATTGATTTCGTGGAAAAAACAAAAGCCATTTCGGAGAAAATAAGCCCTTCCTTTTTTGAACTCACTTTTGTAATGGCGCTTGACTATTTTTCTCAGCAAAAAGTGGATGTTGCGGTTATTGAAACGGGCCTTGGTGGCAGGCTTGATAGTACCAATGTAATTACGCCACTTTTGAGTGTGATTACCAATATCAGTTTTGATCATATGGATATTTTAGGCGATACACTTGTTAAAATCGCTTATGAGAAGGCAGGAATTATCAAGTCAAATATTCCAGTGGTGATTGGAGAAGCCATTCCTGAAACAAAAATTGTTTTTCAAAACAAATCTAAGGAGACCCATTCTGAAATTATTTTTGCTGAAGAAAAATATGAAATTGCCTCATCAAAATATGATAAGAGAAAACTGGAATTGGAAGTGCGGAATAAAGGAACCAACATCACAAACGATTACGAACTTGATCTGAATGGCCATTACCAGGAAAAAAATCTAATATCCGTACTTGCTTCTGTTGATATTTTAAAACAGCATTTTTCACTAAAAGAAGAAAAAATAAAATTCGCCTTGTCAAATGCAAAAAGCCTGACAGGGCTTCATGGACGATGGGAAGTAATTCGTGAAAACCCCACGGTAGCGCTGGATGTAGCGCACAATGAGGATGGAATAAAACAATTAATTCATCAAATTAATAACAGCGAATTTGAAAAATTACATATCGTTTTTGGGATGGTAAAAGATAAAGATATTGAAACGGTATTGATGCAACTGCCTGAGAATGCCAGCTATTATTTTACAAAAGCTCAAAATCCAAGAGCATTACCAGAGAATGAATTATGGGAAAAAGCAAAGCAACATCATCTTGATGGAAGCGCTTACGAACACGTGAACGAAGCGCTAAAAGCCGCACTTGATCAGGCTTCTGAAAAAGATTTAATAGTAGTCTGCGGAAGTGTTTTTGTGGTAGCAGAAGTGGAATTTTGAAGAGATTATAATTCTCCCAACGCTCTCAATGCATAAAAGACACAGCTATTGTGAGTGGCCTGTACAATTTTATTTTCAAGAAAAAGTTTTTTTAACTCCCGCAAAGAAATCTTTTCTACTTCCAGTTCTTCGGTAATATCCAACTTTTGTTCGGCAACTTTTTTACCACCCTTTGCTAAAAATAAATAGGTGTAATTATCCAGTACGCCGGGGTTAGCGGCTATTATTCCTACTTTAACAACGGACGAAAATTCGTAGCCTGTCTCTTCAAGCAGTTCTCTTTTCATGGCTACTTCAGGAGATTCTTTTTCATCAATGAAACCCCCTGGAATTTCAATAAGTGTTTCTTTCAGGGGATGCCGGTATTGCCTTACCATCAGTACTTCGCCTTCTTCTGTAAGCGCTACAGCACAAGCAGTGGTGGGCAATTCTACCACATAATAAGCTTCTACAATTTTTCCTTCAGGCGTCTCGCATTTATCTTTCCTTGCGGTAAAATATGGATGCCTGCTTATATATTCTGAAGAGAGCACTTTCCATTTTAAGGGATCAGCACTCTTTGTGTCTTTTGAATCTTTCATTTGTTTTATTTGTGATGATTTCTAAGGCGCGTGGCTCTTAATTCCAGCCCATTCTCTTACGAAGATTATTAATGTGGGCCACATGATGGCGGCTGTGCCATGAATAGGACTTTAATAATTCCCACAATGTCATCTTGATTTTTCTTTCGGGATGATATACAGTGCGCTGCCATTGGTTTTCTGTAATGTCCTCCAGAAGCTGGGCCCACCGCGCATGCAGCGCATGCAGCAAGGTGACAGAAATATTCACCGGTAATTTTTTCGTATCGGAAAGCTCAGCCCAGGCTTTTTCATCATAGGGCTTTATGAGGGGATTTTCTTCCGTTAACCCAAGTTTAAAACGCGTGTAAGCATTCAGGTGACTGTCAGCAATATGATGCACCAGTTGGTGAACTGTCCATCCGCCGGGGCGATAAGGCGTTTGTAATTGGGCAGCATCAAGATCCTGGATTGCAAATTCTAAAAATGACGGAAGATTTTTTATATCACTTACCAGAGCGCTTTTTAACGGCTCATTGAATGATGTTTCAAATTCTTTTTGCTCACTATCTTTTCCTATCGGGTATCTTAAATCAGAATCTTCTGCCATAAATTATTTATGAACAATGTCCAATAATTCAATCTCAAATATTAATGCAGCACCTCCGGGAATCGCACCACCGCCTGCGCCCCTGTCGCCATAACCTAAGTCTGAAGGAATAAACAATCTCCATTTGCTGCCAACAGGCATCATTTGAAGCGCTTCCGTCCATCCGCGAATAACGCCCGTAACCGGGATGGTAATGGGCTGCCCTCTTTTATACGAATTGTCAAATTCTTTTCCGTCAATTGTTGTACCCAGGTAATTCGCAGAAACAGTATCCTCTGCTGTTGGTATTGGCCCGGTACCTTTGGTAATAATTTCATATTGCAAGCCATCGGGCTGCGTAATCACGCCCGGACGACTTTTATTTTTTTCTAAAAACGCTGCACTCGCTTCTTTTGTATCGCTTATTTTATTGGCCATAAATTCCTGTAGTTTTGTTTGTATATTCATATTGCATGCATCTTCTGAAATGAGTAATGGTTTATTGTCAAAAACATCTTTGAATGCTTTCGAAATGTATTCAGTATTTATTTTTTCTACGCCTTGTGTTTTATAATATTCAGCGACCTGCACTCCAATGGAATAACTAAGACTGTCAATGGAAGATAAGGTGGTTGTTACCGCAGTTGTTTTTGCCGGAGTATTGCTGGATTTTGGAACGGGTTTTTTTGTTTGGGCATAGGATACCGAAAACGGTAAAAGTAAAAAGAGAAAAATAGCTTTCATTTAATTTTATTTTTGGTGAATGATCCCGGTGTGGTCGAAAAAATTAGCGCGCAAATATAGCTTAATCTTCCCTGAAATCTTTGCCCGTTAAGTTAATAAAAACATCTTCCAGATTGGCGGCTTTGGTTTCTTTAGGCCGCTCGAAACCGGAAGCCACCAACTTATCAATTAAATTATCAGGAGATTCTATCGCAATAATTTTACCTTCATCCATAATAGCCACCCGGTCGCACAGATATTCCGCTTCGTCCATATAATGAGTAGTGATAATTACCGTGGTTCCGTCTTTTCTTATTGTTTGTATCAATTCCCACAAATTGCGCCGGGCCTGCGGATCAAGTCCAGTGGTGGGTTCATCAAGGAAAATGATTTTGGGTTTATTGATGAGCGTGGTAGCAATAGAGAACCGCTGTTTCTGTCCGCCACTCATTTCCTTATATTTATTTTTTGCCTTGTCTTTCAGATTCACCATTTCCAATAATTCATTCGCGCCTATTTTAGTATTATACAATCCGCAAAAGAGATCAATGAGTTCCAATAAATTCAGGCCGGGATAAAAGCCCGAGGTTTGCAACTGAACACCAATAATCTTTTTTATATCTGCGGCGTGATGGTCCAGATCCATGTTATCAACGAAAATCTTTCCGGAAGTTTTTTCGCGAAGCGTTTCTATTATTTCAAGTGTGGTTGATTTGCCTGCTCCGTTTGGGCCAAGCAACCCAAATATTTCGCCTTCGTACACTTCAAATGAAATACCTTTTACCGCTTCAAATTTTCCATAATTTTTTTTGAGATCCTTTACTGAAATAATTGTTTTCATTTTTTATGATTCATTTTCCTGGCATGAAAAAAAAGTTTTTCACGGCGTCAAAATTAACGGAATTAAAATTGCTATACGAAGGAATAGTGTCGAAACAGTAAACAAACAAAAAAGGTGAATTTTTATTTACTACATAATGAATCGACTTTTGCTAAATGCTTTCCAACTTTTATACTTTATTTGCAAAGGGCCGAATCATCTTTAACCTATCATAAAAAAATCATTGAAAGAAAAAATTATTTTTAATTGGAGTGGTGGTAAAGATTCTGCCTTGTGCCTTTATAAAATCCTTCAACATAATCAATACGACATTTTATGTTTATTGACAAGCGTAAGTGAGCCATACCAAAGGGTTTCAATGCACGGAGTACGCGTAGATGTTTTGGAAGCACAGACAAAAAGCATCGGCCTGCCATTACATAAAATGTTTATTCCGGAGATGCCTTCAATGGAGGTGTACGAAAAAGTGATGATTTCGACGCTTGAAAGTTTAATCGAAAAAAGTGCGACTGCTTCCGTATTCGGAGATATTTTTTTAGAGGATTTGCGCAAATACCGGGAAGATCAATTATCAAAAATCGGTTTGAAAGGAATTTTCCCTCTATGGAAAATTGACACTAATAAACTGGTACGCGAATTTATTGATTCAGGCTTTAAGGCAATAACCACCTGCGTTAACGATAGTTATCTGGATAAAAGTTTTGTTGGGAGAATAATTGATGATGACTTCATAAAAGATCTTCCCGCCAATGTGGATCCGTGTGGCGAAAACGGCGAATTTCATTCCTTTGTTTTCGATGGCCCAATATTTAAAATGCCTGTTCCTTTTGTAAAAGGCGAAATTGTTTATAAAAAATATAACGCGCCAAAATTAAATGAAGATGATAATAAAGGAATCCCTTTTGAAAATGGATTCTGGTATTGCGACCTGGTATTGCCATCGAAGATAAAGTAATTTCCAACCAACAGTAAACCGACAAATACAAAGAATTTTTATTCTTTGACGCAGCGGGAATTTCCACTGCTGTAGCAAACCTATAAATAACCGGGTTTTCTATTTTTATTTTTTTCCCAGCGGATGCGTATCCACACCTTCCTTCGTGATTTTTACCG
>JAHEZA010000126.1 GCA_023251335.1 Chitinophagaceae bacterium
ATTTTTGTGAGCAACCACATCTCTTACCTTGACATTCCGATGATGATGAAGGTAGTAAGAGGGCAAAATATGCGAATACTTGGAAAAGCTGAAATGAATAAGATACCCATTTTTGGTTCCATTTATAAACGTGGAGCCGTAACGGTAAATCGTGAAAGCGCAGTGGCCCGTATTAAAAGCATTAAAAGCCTTATTAAATTTATACAAAAAAAAATTTCTGTTTTTATTTGTCCCGAAGGCACATTCAACAGAACCCACCAACCGCTAAAAAGTTTTTATAACGGAGCCTTTAAAATAGCGATTGAAACCCAAAAACCCATACGTCCTATTCTTTTTTTAGACACCTACGATAGATTGAATTATAATAGTATTTGGTCTCTTAACCCCGGAAAATGCCGTGGAGTTTATCTTCCGTTGACCTCCACTGAAGGATTAACTTTAGCAGATGTTCCTTTATTGAAACAGAAAATTTATGCTCAGATGGAAGAAGCACTTATAAGATATAAGGCAAGTTGGATTGAAGGAAAATAAATAAGAATATAAATCCAAATACCTTCTGAGAATTTTTAACGACGAACAAATGTCACAGTAAACCAACAAAAAAACATATTTCCTATTTTTTTACGCTTACCAAAAAATCAAGAATAAAAACCCCGGCCAACCTTTCGGTCTCCGGGGAGTAAACAAAAATAGTACCCACAACAACGAAGTTTTAATTTTTTCTTACAGTAAAGCAATAAATAACAATGATTTTTATTTTCATTTGTGATTCATTTGCTGCGAAATTTTGATTCCTCAATCAGGTTTTTCACCATCTAAAAATGTGTTGATGGTGCTTATCTCAACCTTATTATTTTCGTCTGATTTGACGGTATAATTGCTATAAAAACTTTCTACGTCCGCGATGGAATTGTGCAATTCCATATTGCGGCGAAGGTACGCGGGAACAGACTCAAACTCATTGTTAGGATCAGCAGCGTTTACGTTAAAAGAGAGGTTCCTCAACTTCGCAATACGATCCATAGCCCTGCGCTTTAGTTCTTCTGTTTCGTCCACCATTGGCGGTTCCTCAACATCAGACATCATGATAGGCATTGTTTGGTGTACTTTCTTTTCCTGGGTTTCCTCCACCGCATCATTGGAATTTTTTACCACCAATTGCAATTCTTCCACAGGCTCGTCTTCCTGCTTGAAAATTGGCAATGGGGTTAGTTTATCAGGAGTTTCGGATTCGGGTTTTGGCTTCTCTTCTGCGTAAATCTGCTTCGGTTTGGCCAAATAACCGCCTGACGTTGGGGCGGTGCTAGCGTCTTTATTATGTTTTTGTTTCTTTTGTTCTGAATTTCCAGCATTATTCTGCTGATCACAGTTAGCTTTCGGAGGAGTTGAATTGTAGTCCGAAGATAATTCGAAATGTATAATAGCCTCAGAAGATTTATCAACAGTATTTCCCTCATTTTCCTTCAGTAAATCTACGATAGAAGTATCGGAGGATTCTACGATCCGGGGAGACATCTTCATTTCTTCCTCCGTATGCAATGCATCAAAGACATCGTCATCTTCGAGTGTTTTAAAACTGCTTTGTGCATTATTATTTTTTTCAGCTACTTTGTAATCAACCGCAGATGTTTCTTCATCGACTGCGTTTTCATTTTTTTCGTCAAACAAAAAAAGTGGTTCATTTGTTTTTTTCTTTGCTTCCGGTTGAAGAACTACCACTACTTTTTCTTCCTTCTTTTTTGCAGGAACTGCAGGTTGTTCCTTTTTATCAAAAGGTTCCTTATGTTCGAATCCGGTAGCAATCAATGTAATTCCTATTTTATTTTCCAGGGTGTTGTCATATCCCAAACCTAAAATCACATCAGAGTCTTCGCCTGCCTGGCTTAGCAAATGATTTTGAATGGTTTCTACTTCATCCATAGTAAATTCTGATTCCCCTTCTGCAGAATTGATATTAATCAAAATCCATTTAGCACCACGGATATCATTGTCATTCAACAAAGGAGAGTTAAGCGCCTGCTCAATTGCTTTTTGAGCCCGGTTTTCCCCCTCACATTCCGCGCTTCCAAGAATAGCCACGCCGCCGCTTTTCATTACTGTACAAACATCGGCGAAATCTACATTGATCTGTCCGGTACTATTGATGACATCGGTGATGCATTTTGCTGCGGTTGCCAACACATTATCCGCTTTTGCAAAAGCCGCTTTCATGGTAAGGTTACCAAACTGATGTCTCAATTTATCATTGCTGATTACCAGAAGCGTGTCTACATGTTCTTTCAATTTATTAATACCATCCTGTGCCTGGGCAATTCTCTTTTTGCCTTCATAGGCAAAAGGAGTCGTTACGATTCCCACGGTTAAAATACCAAGGTCTTTACAAATTTTTGCAATAATTGGCGCACCACCAGTACCTGTTCCACCACCCATGCCTGCTGTAATGAAAGCCATTTTGGTATTTACCTCAAGTATTTTTTTTATTTCTTCAAGGCTTTCTTCGGTAGCCTCGCGGCCAATTTCAGGATTAGCGCCTGCACCCAGTCCTTGTGTAAGGTGCGGGCCCAGCTGCACCTTGTTAGGAACGCGACTGGTAGTGATGGCTTGTGCATCGGTATTGCAAATAATGAAATTTACTCCATCAATATTCTGGTTGAACATGTAATTAACCGCATTGCTGCCTCCGCCTCCTATTCCTATCACTTTCAGGATAGAAGATTGTTCTTTTGGCAAATCAAATTGAATCATAGTAAGTTTCCTCCATTTCCCCGAAGGGCATTTTTTGTTATTGGTTAGTAATTATCCTTTCATTTTTTCAGGGTAAATGAAAAGAGATTTGTTGTATTGTTTTTTCGCTTTTTTGCTTTTTCAAAATGCGTTTCCCCTCGTCTTGTGGAAAGGTTAAAAATTTACAATTCTGAATCTCCTTCGTCTTTAAACATTTCTATTAATCCGTTTTTGCAGGAGTCCAAAAAACTTTTTAATGTTTTTCTTGGCTTTACTACATTTCTTCTTTCGTCAACTTCATCTTCATTTTCGGCTACACTTTCCTGTTGTAAGCCCTCAGGAATATTAATTTTCGCAAATTGCTGTTCGAACTGTTTTCTTTTATTTTCATAATCATTATATCCTTTCAGAATCAAACCAAGGCAGGTAGCGTACATAGGCTTTGCCAGTTCTTCAATATGACCTGCTGCCAGGTGCTCATTAGGATAACCAATACGCGCGTTAAGCCCGGTCACGTATTCGGTAAGCTGAATTAAATGCTTAAGCTGCGACCCGCCACCAGTCAGCACTACGCCGCCATTTAGCATACGATTGTCAAGACCTACCTGCTTCAAATGATAAGACACAAAATCCATAATCTCACTCATGCGTGCCTGTATAATGCCTGCAAGATTTTTTACGCTAATCTCTTTTGCCGCCATTCCCCGCAGACCAGGAATTGTGATGAAGGTGTTGGATTTGGCTTCATCGGCAAGAGCGCTTCCGAACTGTACTTTCATTTGTTCGGCCTGTGTTTTTAATACACCCAAACCTGTCTTAATATCAATAGTGATATTTTCACCGCCAAACGGGATCACTGCCGTATGTTTTAAAATACCTTCGTAAAAAACAGCAAGATCGGTGGTGCCTCCTCCGATATCAACAATGGCTACCCCCGCTTCCAGGTCATGCTCACACATTACGGCTGCCGCCGAAGCAAGTGGTTGCAACACCAAATCTTTTATTTTTAATCCCGCTTTTTCTACGCTACGATTTATATTTCGAATGGCATTTTTGTCGCCTGTAATAATATGAAAGTTAGCGCCCACTTTCACACCTGAATAACCTATAGGATCAGGAATATTTTGAAAATTATCGACCGTGAATTCCTGCGGAATTACATCAATGATCTGGTCTCCTGCGGGTATATAAGTTTTATATTGATCATTTACCAACTGATCAATTTCTGATTGCATTATCTCTTCTTCAGTATTGTGCCTTACAATATCACCGCGTGTTTGCAGGCTTTTTATATGATGCCCGGCAATACCAACATATACTTCAGAAATAGGCAGGTTGGGATTGCTCGCATAACAATTTTCCAAAGCGGTCTGAATTGCTTTGATCGTCTGATCAATGTTCAACACCATGCCGTGTTGAACACCATTGCTGTTGGCACGGCCAAAGCCGAGAATTTCAAGCTTGCCGAATTCATTTTTTCTTCCGGCGATTGCCGCGATCTTAGTAGTTCCAATATCGAGACCTACAATAATGGGTTGTTCGTTGTTCATGTTTTTGTTTTTAATTTCTTGCTCTTTGCCTTTGTTTTTTGTTTCCTGGTTCTTTGTTTTTGCTTCTTGTTTTTTGTTTTTTGCTTTTTGTTTTTTTAATAATCGCTCTTTTGCGGCATCACCGCCTTTGGCACCCGCTTTATTTCTGCAGCAGGCTTTTTTTCTTCTTTTTTGCCTGCCTCTTTTTTCACCAATGGATCGTTGGTGTGGGTAGGACTTGGTCTTTCATCTGATGATGGATGCGTGTTTACTGTTTTCTTCGCTGACGGTACTTCTTTCTTTTCAGATTTTACCGGATCATGGGGCGGGGCCACAGTAATGTTGGTTTCAGAGGATTTCTTCTCCTGGATTTTGCCTTCAACCTCTGTTTCATTTGGTACATATTCTAAAACGGGCGAACTACTTATTTTATCATTATTAACTTCTGCTGGTTGAGGCAATTGGATTTTAGTCGAATCATTTGTATTCTTTTTGGCTTCCTCAATAATGCCTTTCATAATTTGAACAGAGCGTAGCGAATCCGATTTAATTTCGGACTTATCCCTGTTTACTCCAATCACCTGGTTCATAAATTGCACATCAATTACAGAATATTTATTCCAGCCAATCTTGGTTTGAACCTGCTTATAAAAAGCAAGTAATTTGTTGAATTTTTGTTCGCAGTTACCGGCGCCACCAAACCGGATTAACTGGTTTCCCAACTTGGGAGTGAGCTCAAAAGTGCGCGCAGAAGTAATATCTACCTGGTCTATCTGCGCCATCCAGAAAGGATGTGCGTTAATAAATTCGCTCATCATTTTCACGTCACTAAGAAGTGAGCTATCAGACTTCGTCAGCACTTTCACATCTGTTGGAAAGCTTGTAAACACCGGCAGCCGTGCAGAAAATTTTGAGCTTAGTGGCAGCCTCGCCAAAGAACTGTCAATATAAAATGATGCGCCTGAAACAGTAAATATTCTTGCAATAGGTTCCCGTTCTGTTATTTTCACCTGGAGCACATTATTATTATCAAAGAACATTTCTGCATTTTTAACCCACGGCTGTTTTGACAAAGCATTCTCCATTTGGCTAAGGTTAAGCTTACCGGCATTGGTATTCTCAAGTTTTTGCCCATTCGTTTTTTGTAATATCGCTAATACATCTTTTTTATCAATAAAATAATTATTCTGCACTCCGGAAATATGAATATCAACTCTTGCGATATGATCATTATTCTTTCGGTCGATAGCGGCCACCAAAAGCAGAACAGTCACTGATCCCAATATGATCCATATCGCAATTGCAATAAATTTTCTAAATGTGTATGTTCGTTTTTCCGCCATATTATTTTTACTCGGAATCCAATATGATTTCCTTTATCGGTTGAACGAGTTGAGAAATATCACCCGCACCCGCTGTTATTAATACTTCTCCAAAACTGCTTTCGTGAACCAGTTTTAAATAATCTCCTGCCAGGTATTTTAATAATGCCTCTTTTGATACAACAGCCGCATTTTCATTTGTCATTTCTTTCAACAACATCTCGCTTGACACGCCTTCTATCGGCAACTCCCTCGCAGGATAGATTGGCAACAACAACACCCGATCAGCCAAATCAAGGCTTTCAGCAAATTCTTTCGCAAGGTCTCTCGTTCTTGAAAAAAGATGTGGCTGAAAAATAACCGTGCACTTCTTAAAACTGAATAAGCTCTTTGCGCTGCGTATCAGTGCGCCTAATTCAGCAGGATGATGTGCGTAATCATCAATAAACACCACATTGTTCTTTAGGTTTACCGCTTCGGCCACAGAAATTATATATTCAAATCTTCTTTTTACACCCTTGAATGTACCTATCGCGTTTTTAATCTTTACCGGGTTAATTTTCAGGTACATGGCGATTGCTATAGATGCCACCGCGTTTTCCACATTATGCATACCACCCATATTCAATTTTACATCCGTGAGCTCCCAGTCTTTTGACTTTATATCAAAAACATAACCGCCATCTCTCATCGTAACATTCGCTGCATAAATATCCGCCATGTCATTCAGAACACTATAACGGAGATGATTATTCGCAATAAAATTTTTATCAGGCAATCCGTATTTTGTCAATAAAAGACCGCCGGGTTTAAGTTTGTTTGCAAATTCCACGAAAGCCGCTTCCATATTTTCGACAGTACCATATATATCCAGGTGATCCGGATCCATGGAAGTGATCAGCGCGATATCAGGAGATAATTTTAAAAAACTCCTATCGTATTCATCTGCCTCCACAACCGAAACGTTATTGCCGCTACTCCAGAAATTAGTATCATAGTTTACTGAGATACCGCCCAGGAAAGCATTGCAACCAAAGCCGGAATGGCGAAGTATATGAGCAACCATGGCGCTTATGGTCGTTTTGCCATGAGTGCCCGCAATACAAATATTATAAGACGATTGAGTGATCTGCTGAAGCACATCGCTGCGCTTTGCCAATTCATAATTATTGTCTTTATAGAAATTAAACTCTTTATGATCTTTTGGAATCGCCGGTGTATAAACAATCAAATCAGCATTTTTATCAATCATTTCCAGGTTATCTTCATAATGGATCAACATTCCCTCGCTTTCCATTTGTTTTGACAGTGGCGTTTGCGTTTTGTCATAACCACTTACCACCACATCTTTGCTGAGGAAATACCTTGCCAGGGCGCTCATACCTATGCCGCCAATGCCGATGAAATAAACCCTTGATATGTTTGAAATATCTTTCATTATATTTTTACCAATCTTATTTTATTTTCCCAAATCATTGTCAGGTTTTATTGTTTATTTGCTTTATAA
>JAHEZA010000595.1 GCA_023251335.1 Chitinophagaceae bacterium
TCGATTTCGTCATCCAACAACCAGGAGGATCATGTGAGCATGGGCGCCAATGCCGCTACCAAATGTTTTCGTCTAATTGAGAATGTGGAAAAAGTATTGGCAATAGAACTGCTAACAGCCATCCAGGCTTTGGAATACCGTAGGCCACTGCATTCATCACCGGAAATAGAAAAGTTAGTAACAGAATTCCGAAAGAAAATTTCATTTAATAATGCAGATCGTTTTCTGCATGAAGATATGGTGGGAGCTAAGGAATTTATGAAAACATATGAACTGCCCGAATTTGGTTAACAATTTTCTTCAAAATTAAAAAGATAATCAACTACCTTCTTTCAAAAGCTTTTCATGCAATGAAAGAACCTGTGGAATCAGCATTTGTTGCTCATCATTAACAATGATAAAATTACATCTTTTCATTTTTTCATCTTCGTCCATCTGTAATTTCATCCGGGCTTCAATCTCTTCGCGCGTTACGTTGTCACGTTTCAACGCGCGCTCAATCCGTAGTTCCCGTGGTGATTGCACGCCGATTACAAAATCCAAAAACTCATTAGAACCACTTTCAAAAATAAGTGCCGCTTCCTTTATCACATAAACAGACTTTTGCTTCTCCATCCACTGTCTGGCATCGTTGATCGTAGCCGGATGAACTAATGAATTGAGAAGGATCAGCTTTTTGGGGTCATTAAAAACCTGTACGGCTAAATATTTTCGATTAAGGGTACCATTTACATACGAAGATTCACCAAAGGATGCAATGATGTTTCTTTTTAGATTTTCATTCCCCGCCATTAGTCTTTTCGACGCGTTATCTGAATTATAAACAGGAATGCCAAGCACACTAAATATGCCGGCAACAGTGCTTTTGCCACTGCCAATACCTCCGGTAATTCCTATTCGTAACATTTCTTTTTGGATATATTTCAAACGCAGTTTGAATAAAGAAGTTTACTCAGAAACATAATGATACATCAGAAATTCGCCCTATTTTATCGGGGCAGCCGTTTGCACCGTATTGAGTTTAGCGCTCATTTCCATGCTAATGGCTGTTTTCTCCATTTTAATATAAGATCCCGGATTGATTTCAAGCATGAAAGTGCCATCATCATTCATTTTGTTAATAGTGCCGTGGATTCCTGCGATGGTAACTACTTTATCTCCTTTCTGCAGATTGGTCAAAAAAGTCTTTTGCTGTTTTGCTTTTTTTGCCTGAGGCCTTATCATAAACATCCAGAAAACAAGAATCATCAATCCTAAAAATACAAATTGAAATCCTCCGCCACCCTGGCCCTGTCCTAACATTAAAAACACTGTTGCTAAATTCATATTATTTGTTTGTTTGCTGTATTTTCCAGCGGTTTAAAAAAATTATTATTGATCAGAATTAATGTTTACCATTTACCACGCCCTTTAATAACAACGTAGGAAATGAGGGGTAAGCGTTTGATACCACATTGATTGTTTTATGAGCGGGTCCTACTTTTCCAAGGCTATTAAAAACAACTTTTAAGACTCCGGTTTCACCCGGCTGGATTGGCTCCTCCGGCTTTTCAGGAACGGTGCAGCCACAACTTGCCTGCGCGGAAGCTACTATCAATGGGTGTTTGCCGGTATTTTTAAAACGAAAATTAAAATTTACTTTTTCACCTTCGTTTATAGTGCCAAAATCATAAACGGAATCCAACATCATTACTGATGTAGAATCATTAAACCGGGGAGCACCATTTGCAGTTACCCCAAGATGATTTTTTTGATTTCTGATATCACAGGAAAATAACGTACTCGCCACACAGAAAATAATCAATAGTTTTTTCATGTCCATTTTTTGCAAATGTATTATAAAGTACTGTTTTTGTAATTGGTCTTATGTATTTTATTTTGCGCCATCAGCTCTTTATGGATATTATCGAGTATACCGTTTACAAAATGGCCACTTTGCTCGGTGCTGTAGTCTTTTGCCAGATCTATATATTCGTTGATGGTAACTCTGGGGGGGATCGTTTCAAAATACAATAATTCGCACACACCCATTTTTATGAGGATCATGTCAAGCAACGCTATCCGTTCGGAATCCCAGTTTTTCAATTTGGGTTTAATAATATTCAGGCAAAACTCGTCCTTGTCAATCACACATTGTAAAAGATCTGTAGCAAATTTCATTTTCTCTTCACCCACCATTTGTTCAAAATGAAATGCAGAAGGTTTTGGTAAAAATTTACCCATCAGCACGAGCATCATTTCCCCATCGTCATCCCAATAAATAAACTTTTCTTCAACATCGCTGATAAAATGTTCATCAGGCAGCATCAGGTCAGAAAAAATAAATTCCAATATTTTTCTTTCCGCTTTTTTA
>JAHEZA010000596.1 GCA_023251335.1 Chitinophagaceae bacterium
ATATTTACCACATCCCAAACGAGGCCCACGTCGGGATGATTGACTGATGTCATAATGTTTTCTATATCCGCACTCAGCACCAGTTCGCCGTGGGTTTCCATTAACACCTTAACACCTGTACCTTTTGCATAACTTCCTAATTCCTGTAGCGATGTTACAATTTGATGAGTGATCTCATCTCTTTCCGGGCCTTTCGGAAAAATATTGGGAAATACGCGGATATAAGGGCAGTTCAATTGTTGTGCCAGTTCAATGAATCTTTTTGCGTCATCCATGTTTTTATCTCTTTCCGGGCCGTTTGGATGGTGCATTTGAGCCGAAGATCCGAGGTCAACAATTTTTATCCTTTTATCTTCAACACGTTTGCGTGTTGATTTTATATTTTCCTTGCTGCTGAATTCGGAGCATTTCAAAAGATCCAGTTCCCGTTTTATCCCACGTATCTCAATGCCGTTGTAATCGTTGCCCGCTGCAAAATCCAGGATAGTATCGAATGACCAGTCGGGACAGCCCAACGTAGAAAAGGATAAAAGCGGTGTGTATTTTTTAAAACCAAAAGGAATCGTTGCAAATGCAATGCCTGCAAGTGTGCTGGTCTTTATAAAGTCTCTGCGTTTAATTTGATGCATAAGTTGAATGATATTAATGATTCAATTTATCGATAAGAAATCAAATATCAAAACAAATGTCTTTTTAAGATTCGGAGTATAAGTATTCACAGGAGTTTCCTTAAAAACTTAGTCGGGGAACAAACTTAATTGAAAATCGTCTGACGAACTGCCAGTTTTTCCTTTGAATTTAATACCTTCTATTCCCGTGTTTGCTTTTTTCAACAGTTCGCAAATACCATCTGCCATAGCATAATGGAAGAATGAAGGTATTCCGAAAAATCTTTTACTCAGGATAAAGATTTTCTGAACAGCTACTTTTAATTTCAACGATAAGCCCATATAAACACTGGTAAAGTAGGCAATAGCATGAACCATGGCTACCGTATTTCGTATAGATATATAACTCCTTACTCTTAGGTCTTCAAGGTTATAAGATTGTTTGATGTAGCGATAACATTCCTCGCACTTCCATCGGGTAAGATATACTTCTACGATAGAATAAATAGCCTTACTATCCCTTACGTTCACTTCCTTTTTGTTGGTAATTAAAATCATTGGATGCTGCCCAAATCCCTTGATAACTACTGCATAAAATAATTGTTTGGGGGTGTTAGGTAAAGCAACCCGGGTAATGCCAAATGTGAGATTAATAACCGTTTCTTTGCCATCATCAATCTTAGTTATTTGTGCTTTGTGATTCAGGTGCATATGCCGTTCAAGACGTTGCGCCTGTACACATATTTGGCCTCCGTTTTTATTGGTTGTGTTTAACCACCTGTTTAATTTAAGACGGGTAACAAACTGTAGTTTATTGCTGATAAAATGATCTATAATCTCTTCGCAGTCGCCCATACGGTCAATAGTCCATACTCCGTGAGCACCTGTTTTTTCAATGACTTTAGAGATAACTTTCTTCACTTTTACGGTGCTGCTGACATAGTCCTTTTCTGCTGAAGAGTACGCTTCACAATACAAAGGCACTATTTTATTGTGTTCCAGATTGGCCGCCGTAACCTGGCATAAATGATAACCTATTGCTTCCTGCTTCTTGCTGCCATCCCACACACCACACAGATTTTCCATCACTTTTGCATAAGGTTTCATAATATCTCCCGGGTCAATAGCAATAACCATTTCATCGGTTATTTTATCATCACCCAACCGAATGATTTCATTATTGATGTGATCCGAAAAATCTTCTTTACTCAAATTGCGGCTCAGGCGGTCTTCGGTTTTTATCAGTTCGATACCTTCTTGCAGGCTACGCCCGATATTGGAAAGCTTTATATCCTGGCTGGCTTGTATGCCGTACAGCATTTCTCTAAAAAATCGTTTTGTAGTTTTACCGAAAGGCTTAGAAATGATTCCTGAAAATTTACTAAGTTGCGCTTTGAAACGGCTGATAGATAAAGATTTTGTGTCCATGATCGTATTTAAATGTTGCTTAGAACTGCATTTTACGAAATTGGACACATTTTTTTGAGGAAACTTTTTTTAAGACAGTCTGGCATTAGAAATTAGGAAATCACAAATAAAAAAGGCTTGCACTTCTTAATCTGTGCAAACCTTTATCTGGTATGAACTCTACCGTTTAGTTATAGTTTTTTAAGGAAACTCCTGGTTATAAAATAAAATGAAAATTTCTCCAATTTTTGGCATTGCAATTTTTAGTCAATGTATTATCTTCGCCGCCCAAAATGTCGGGGTAGCTCAGCTGGTTAGAGCATCGGATTCATAACC
>JAHEZA010000597.1 GCA_023251335.1 Chitinophagaceae bacterium
TCCCTGGGAAGAAAGCCGCGGAATGGGCGCCAGCTATGGATACAATCGTAATGAAGATGCATGGGATTATAATTCTGCTCAATCATTGGTGTTGCAATTAATTGATAAAGTAAGCCGTGGTGGAAATTTTTTATTGGATATAGGCCCGGATGCACACGGGAAGATTCCGCCGATTATGCAGGAACGTTTACTACAGATTGGTGATTGGATGCACATTAATTCAGAGGCAATTTATAATACAGTACGATGGAAAACATCTTCACAATGGAGTGAAGGCAACAGGAATTATAAGCCCGCACACAGGCAGGATCCGGTTTTGAAAATTACCGTAAATCCTGATCCGGGATATGCGGTCAAAGAAGTTTTTTATACGTATAATCCAACGACCAATTCCTTATATGCCATTCTTCCAAAATATCCGTCAGATAAAAAAATGGTTTTAAAAAACATTCATTTGCCCGAAGCAAGTGTTGTTACTTTTTTATCAAGCAAAGAAAATCTTAAATGGCAGAACGAGGGAAATGATGTGAGTATTTCGTTGCCGGATTATGATGCCAATAAAATAAAAGCGCCTTATGCCTATGTATTGAAAATATCCAACTATGGAAAATATGCGCATAAGCCAATGATGATTGTTTCTTATCCGAATGGATCAATGACACCGGAAATATCTTTCGATAAAAAATTTAGCGGGGAAATACATTATACAACTGACGGCAGTGAACCAACTAATAATTCGAATTTATATTCTACGCCATTTTCGATTAATAAAACATCTGTTGTAAAAGCTATTGACATTCTTCCAAATGCTTTACCATCCAACGTTTCATCCGGGGAAGTAAAAGTATATCATTGGATGAAAGGCGAAAAGATGAAGAATCTAAAGCCGGGAATTGCCTGGAAATATTATGAACCAGAAGGCGAGATAAATTTAGAATCCATTCAAACATCACCCGTAAAAAAACAAGGCGTCACGAATGCTATTTCAGAAAAAGTAAAACAGCGTGAAGAAAAATATGCATTGCAATTTGAAGGACTCATTAAAATTGATAAAGACGATATTTATCATTTCTCTACAGTTTCTGATGATGGTAGTAAACTATTTATTGATAACGAAGAAATCGTAAATAACGATGGCGAACACGGCGGTGTAGAGGCTTTTGGCGATGCCGCTTTGAAGAAAGGGTATCATAAAATAAAGGTTATTTATTTTGATGGCGGTGGAGGCAATGAATTAAAAGGTTTTTGGCAAAAGGGCAATGAACAAAAAGAAGAAATTCCGGCGAATGTATTGTTTCATTGAGCAAAACCATAACGCATTATGAACAAAAAATTACTAATCATTTACGTTTTACTATTTCCTTTCATGGGAATTGCACAGCAAACGGTAAGCATCATTCCCCAACCTGTAAGCCTTACTGTTGACGACGGACATTTTACTATTGATAAAAACACTTCCATAATTTTCAACACAAAAGAAAATGATCTGCGTCTTGCAGCCAATTTTTTTAATGCGTTTATAAAAAGTGTTTCAGGTGATGTGTTGCCTCTTAATGTGAAAAATAATAAATCCATCTTACTGGAAATTAAGAAAACAGAAACGATCGATGATGAAGGTTATCTCTTAAATGTTTCACCAAATTCTATAAAAATCATTGCCAATACCAAAACAGGAATTTATTCCCACAGTAAGCCAGGTAGAGTACATGGTGTTGCCACGCATGCTGGAATTAAGTGTGAAATCTTTTATGATGAATCCTTTTTTTTCAATGCAAAAAGCAAGATACATTCGTGTAACTGCGAAGAACCTGGGCGTAGGCCCCAAAGGCCATCCGGGTGAAGGGAAACCTGTGTGGCTATTCGCTGATGAAATAATAGTGCAGTAAATAAGCTTTTAAGCGGAATTCTTATTTTATTGTCAAAGGTATTTGTCAATTAATAATAAGACCAGGCAAAGAATAAAAGCGGTGAGCGAAATAATGAAAGCGTATAAAAATATAATTCCTAATTGTATGTGGTTGAAACTTGTTAGCTGACTTGCTATATAAAAAATTGCAGAAAGCGTGGCAATAATTTTTAAAGTTGTTTTCATAAGAAAATATTTTTGTTCCGAAATAAATTAAAAAAAGCTGAATTAAATTTCAGCCTTTTAAATGGTTTTTCAAATCAGGAATCAATTTTTTATAATTAATTTTCCAGTTTGATTCGAAAATTTCCCGTGTTTATAAGCAATTAGCTTTTCAGTTGGATAATTGGAACTTTATTGAAAAGTCATTGTGTAAATGTAACGCAATTATATTATCCAAAATCAAAAAAGTGCTAATACTTTATTATCTTTTTATAGTAAAATT
>JAHEZA010000127.1 GCA_023251335.1 Chitinophagaceae bacterium
AATAAAAAACTTAAAAGATTGTATCAGGATGGCAACGTTGATGTTTGAAAACATTGATATAAAAAAAGATATTCTTAACGATGAAAAATATAAATATCTATTTACGGTAGAAGAAATGAATAAACTGGTTTTGCAGGGAATGCCATTGAGAGATGCCTACAAAAAAATTGGAGGGGATGTCGAAAGTAAATCCTTCAAAACAGCTATGGAAATGAAACACACCCATGAAGGTTCTATTGGCAATCTTCAAAACGATGCGATAAAACGAATGATGGAAAACATTATTAGCAGGTTCAATTTTACAAAGGTGAATGATGCTTTACAAAAATTATTACAGTAAATTGCCAAACCCTCTTTGGTATTAATGAATAATTCCAAAATTCAATATTTTAAAGAAGAATAAAATGGCAGAATCAATAAAAAAAAGAATTGCGATTTTTGGATCAACTGGTTCAATAGGCAGGCAAACACTGGAAGTAATTGATGCGCATCCTGACTTGTTTGAAGTGGAAATTTTAACTGCCCAGACAAATGACAAACTCCTGATAGAGCAAGCGCTCAAATACATGCCGAACGCAGTAGTAATCGGGGATGAAAGAAAATATGAAACCGTAAAAGCGGCTTTAATTCCAAAAGACATTAAGGTATTTGCAGGTGAAAGCGCGCTGGAAGAAGTAGCCGATTTTGATAATTACGACATGATGGTAGCAGCCATCGTAGGTTTCGCTGGACTAAAGCCAACGTTGAAAGCTGTAGAAAAAGGAAAAGCGATTGGATTGGCCAATAAAGAAACATTGGTCGTGGCGGGTGATATTGTAATGCAATTGGCGGTGGAAAAAAGAGCGCCGATTATTCCCGTAGATAGTGAACATTCAGCCATCTTTCAATGCCTTATAGGTGAAACAAGAAATAAAATAGAAAAGATTATCCTCACCGCAAGCGGAGGGCCTTTTCTTGGTAAGAAACCGAATTTTTTGGTCAATGTAAAAAAAGACCATGCGCTGCAACACCCCAATTGGGCTATGGGCGCCAAAATAACGATTGACTCTGCAACTCTTATGAATAAAGGGCTTGAGATGATAGAGGCCAAATGGCTTTTTAATCTTAATCCGAACCAGATAGAAGTAATTATTCATCCGCAAAGTATCGTTCACAGCATGGTGCAGTTTGAAGACGGAAGCATAAAAGCGCAGATGAGTTTACCAGACATGAAATTACCCATTCAATACGCACTGACGTTTCCTCAGCGGTTTGACAATAAGATTCCCCGAGCTAACTTTAAGAAGATACCAACTCTTTCATTCGAAGAGCCTGATATTAAAACGTTCCGCAATTTAAGCCTTGCAAAAATAGCACTGGAAAAAGGAGGCAATATACCATGTGTTTTAAATGCTGCTAACGAAATTGCAGTATGGGCTTTTTTAAATAACCGCATTGGTTTCCTGGATATTACTGCAGTCATTGAAAAAGCGATGCAAAAGATAAATTATATAGAAAAGCCAAATCTTGGGGATTATTTTGAAAGCGATGGTGAGGCACGTAATTTCGCGGCTTCCTTGATAAAAATTTAGGATATGAAGCGCAGCTAAAAGAAATCATAAAACCAAAATAAGTAACAAATTCAAATATTGTACAATAAACTTTGTACAGCAAAAAATTATATGTCATTATTAGCAATCAATTGGCCGGGAGTAGGTTTGCAGGCGGGTTACCTTCTTTTTTCTCTTTCGATTTTAGTAATCGTGCACGAATTCGGGCATTTCATCACCGCGAAGTGGTTTAAATGCCGCGTTGAAAAATTCTATTTATTCTTTGATCCCTGGTTTTCTATTTTTAAAAAGAAAGTAGGCGAAACAGAATATGGAATTGGCTGGCTTCCTTTGGGTGGCTACGTAAAGATTTCAGGGATGGTGGATGAAAGTATGGACAAGGAACAAATGAAGTTGCCACCGGAGCCTTGGGAATTTAGAAGTAAGCCGGCATGGCAAAGGCTTATTATTTTATTGGCGGGAGTAACCATGAATATTTTGGTCGCTTTCTTTATCTATGCGATGATCCTTTTTAAATGGGGCGAAACCAAATTACCTATCCAAAATGTAAAGAATGGAATTTGGGTTACTGATAGTCTGATGAGCAAAATCGGATTAAAAAACGGAGATAAAATAGAAGCAATAAATGGTGAGCCGGTAAAATATTTTGATGATATCCCAATCAAGATATTGCTAGGAAGGCAAATCACGCTTGAACGAAATGGAAAACAGGAGACGGTAAATGTTCCAGTTGATATGCTTGGGCAACTATCAGAGAAAAAAGGAAAACGTAGTCAATTTTTGTTGCAACCAAGAATGCCGGTAATAGTAGGAAGTTTTCCGGATTCGGACGATGGTTCATCATCAGGCAAGAAGACTATTTATGTTGATACAAGAATTAAAAGCAATGGCCAAAACACAGTTGATGCCTCCATCGGCAAGAACGAGGAAAGGTTAATGCCTTACGATAAAATTATTGCTGTTGATTCCACGCAGGTAACTTATTTTGATGAAATGGCGCCGCTGCTTCAAACAAAAAAAGGAGACAGTGTAACGCTTACCGTTTTACGAAATGATCAGCCCGTCAAAGCAAAAGTCCTGGTAGATACGGCTGGTAAAATTGGCTTTTTTAATATTGATGCCCTACAGGCTGATAGCCTTGGCATTCTAAAAATCGAAACAAAAAAATATGGATTTCTTGCGTCGTTCCCTGCAGGAGTAAGAATGACCGGCGAGCAATTAAATTCTTATATACAGCAATTCAAGATGATACTAAATCCTGAAACAGGCGCCTATAAGGGGCTTGGCGGATTTAAAACAATGGCATCTATTTTTCCGAGCACCAGTTGGGACTGGCAGGCCTTCTGGAAAATAACCGCTTTCTTCTCCATTATACTGGCTTTCATGAACCTGCTTCCAATCCCCGCATTAGACGGAGGCCATGTAGTCTTTACAATAATTGAAATGATAACCGGGAGAAAACCAAGTGATAAATTCTTAGAATATGCACAAATCGCCGGTATGGTAATCCTCTTCGCTTTGCTCATTTTCGCAAATGGGAATGACTGGTTTGGTTGGGGTAGCGGGCGCTGACAGACCACGAAAAATATTCATAAAAATTTCATATTTGTTATTCTAATGGGCGATGTTTTCATCGCCCATTTCTATACTGCCCCATCCATAGTAAAGCAACCAATTTTTGAAATTTCTATTTTTTCTTGTTTTTAGAATTTAGGTATTGAGTCACTAAATTGATATGATTAAAATCATGTGAATAAAAATAAAATAATAAAAGTACTTTAATACTTTTATTTATCTTTGCACTCACTTAAATACCTAAAATCAAAAAAATGGAAACTTTACTAGAGCCCGAAAATATCCTCAACGTTACATTATTGGAGCCTAAATTAAAACACCCTACTATCTTCGTAAGATTTGATGAATTAATTTCTGGCGAAACCCTCATTCTTCATAATGATCATGATCCCAAACCGCTGTATTATGAATTATCTGCAGAGAGAGGAAATATTTTTGACTGGGAATACCTTGAAAAAGGGCCTGAACTTTGGAGAGTAAAAATCACCAAAAAACGTGGAGAAAAAAAAGATAAAAATATTCTTGATGCTACACTGTTACATCCGAGCGTAAAACATCAAACCATTTTCAACCGTTTCGATGCGTTGAAACCCGGAGAAAGCTTCACTTTGCACAATGATCACGATCCGCGGCCTCTACGTTTTCAATTAGAAGATTTGAGAGGAAACGTTTTCAGTTGGGAATATTTGGAACAAGGTCCTGAATTATTCAGAATAAAAATTACTAAAAATAATTTGGTAAACGCAGAATCAGAGCCTGCAAAAGTTACGACGGCAACAGAAAACATTCTCAATGTTACTGCGATAGAACCGAAAATGAAACATCCGACAATTTTTGCAAAGTTCGATGAGCTAAAACCCGGAGAAAGTTTGACCATTCATAATGATCACGATCCAAAGCCGCTTTACTACCAACTGTTGGGCGAAAGAGGAAATATTTTTACCTGGGAATACCTGGAGCAAGGGCCTTTGCTATGGCGCGTAAAAATTTCCAAACGCCCCGAAGGTGAAGGCGATGAAACGCTTGGCGAAATTGCTGCAAAAGATTTACGCAAGGCTGAAGTATTTAAAAAATATGGATTGGATTTTTGTTGTGGTGGAAAGAAAACAGTGAAAGAAGCCTGTGCTGAAAAAGGGTTAGATGTAACCAAAATAGAACAGGAATTACAAAATAGCGATAAAACTTCGTTTACTGCACGGCCGTTGCCTTATAATGACTGGAACCTTGATTTTCTTGCCGATTACATCGTAAATACACATCACAGCTATGTGAAGAAAACAATACCCGATATAAAAAGTTATGCCGAAAAAGTAGCGAAGGTTCACGGAGCGCATCATCCGGAATTATTAGAAATAAATAAATTAGCACAGGAGGTTTGTGATGAAATGTCAGAACACATGGTAAAAGAAGAAACCGTTTTATTTCCTTACGTGAAACATATTGTAAACACACAAGGTAAAGGCTATGTAAAATTTGATAGCCTCGAAAATGTACAAGAACCAATTGACATAGCCGTAACAGAGCACGAATTAGTTGGAGGCAATATGGACAAAATCAGGGAACTGAGTCACAACTATGAATTACCGGAGGATGCCTGCGCCAGCTATTCTTACTTGTTTAAAACATTAGATGAGTTTGAAGATGACCTGCACATACACGTTCATCTTGAAAACAATATCCTTTTCCCGAAAGCCTTGAAGTTAGAAGAGAGAATAAGCTGAAAAACCAGCTGCTTACCTTGAACGGCATACAGCCTTCATCTTAATTTCCACGAGGGAACTTCTTTGAGCATTATTTTTTAGAAGGAAATTAAGATGAAGCTGTTTCGCTGATTGGTGGATCTTCAAAATGAGAAATGGCGTTATTTGTTTATCTGCTCACCTTTTAAATTAATCACTATGAAAAAGATTTCTTTGATTTTATTTCCGATCGTTTTTTTATTTGCCTGCAATCAAGGCTCTAATAAAAATGAGTCGAACGAAAATACCACAGATAACCACGTAGAAACATCGGAATTAACATTAAATAACGGCGCTAAATGGCAAGCAGACTCTTCAACCAACAGGCATTTAATAAGCCTGAAAACAACGGCAAATATGTTCAAAGTAAACCCCTTACCTCCCGTAGAAGAATACCGTATTTTAGGTTCAGACCTTAAGGCTGGCCTGGATTCTATGATACGGGATTGCAAATTAACCGGCCCTGCGCATGAAGTGCTCCATAAATGGCTGGAACCGGTTCTGCGTCAAACTAATGAATTGAAAAATGTATCTGATACAACAACTGCCAAATCGGTTTTTGATTCCTTAGATAAACGTATTAATATTTACTACGATTATTTTCAATAATTATAATTATGATTATAAATGCCAATACAAAAATTTCAAAAATTTTAAAACAGAATTCTGATGCACTGGAAGTCATCATCAGCATCAATCCTAAGTTTGAAAAATTGCGAAATCCATTATTAAGGAAATTAATGGCGGCCCGTACCAGTATCGGTATGGCTTCTAAGATTGGCGGATTTAGTGTTGAGAAATTCTTCGACAAATTACAACCATTAGGTTTCGAACCAGATAGGGAGACTGTGCCGGAAAGCAATATGGAAAAACCAACACTACCTGCTTTTTTTAATTCGGTAAAACCGGAACAAATCATTGATTTTGATGTGCGGCCCATTATAGAATCCGGTGCGGATCCTCTTTCCCAGATTGTTGCTAAAGTAAAAAGCATTCCTAAAGGCGGCGTTCTGAAAATCATCAACAGCTTCGAACCAACACCCTTAATTTCTTTATTGAAAAAGCAAGGATTTGAATCCTTTGTGGATACGATTGATGACGATCTTGTAGAAACTTATTTTTATAAGACCGGGGATGAAGCTTTAAAAATAAATCAGGAAGAAAACAATGCTGAGGGTTGGGATGCATTGGTAAAAAAGTTTGAAGGGAAGATAACGAATGTGGATGTAAGACATTTAGAAATGCCAATGCCAATGATGTCCATTCTTTCATCAATTGAAAATCTGCCGGAAGAAAATGCGTTGTTTGTCTATCACAAAAGAATTCCGGTTTTTTTATTACCGGAATTAAAAGAAAGAAAATTTGATTATCGTATAAAAGAAGAAGCACCTAACGAAGTACGGCTGCTTATTTTTAAAGATTAACATGTTTCCAGGGACTGCAAATACGGGTCTTGCTAAAAACACTTCTTACAAGGTAGTATTGCCATTCTATTTATACGCAGGATTGTCTTTGCTTGCTGCAACCATCTTATTAATTTTTTCTACTCCTGCTTTTTTGCAACATTATTTTCATCCGCAGACACTGGCTATTACCCACATAATGGCGCTGGGCTGGGGTACGATGATGATACTTGGTGCAAGCCATCAATTAGTTCCCGTTTTGATTGAAGGAAAATTATACAGCAACACGTTAGCCTATCTTTCATTTTTTTGTGCGGCCATAGGAATTCCATTTTTAGTGACTGGCTTTTACCAATTTGATTTTGGCTGGCCTGCCCAAACAGGCGCTATTTTAATAAATACGGCCATCCTATTTTATTTGATAAACATCGCCGTCAGCATGTCAAAAAGCAAGAACGAGAATGTACATGCGGTTTTTGTTTTTACAGGAACTCTTTGGCTGCTGATCACCACCATCGTGGGATTGTTTTTAGTATATAATTTCACTCACAATATTCTATCACGCGATTCATTATCTTATTTGCCACTCCACGCTCACATAGGAATTGTCGGTTGGTTTCTGCTATTGGTAATTGGCGTGGGTTCGAGGCTGATACCACTATTTCTTATTTCGAAATATGATAATAAAAAGATCCTTTGGTGGATATATTCTTTGATCAATTTTTCATTGATCGGTTTTATTGTAATCTTTTTATTCGTTAAAACGACATGGTTG
>JAHEZA010000128.1 GCA_023251335.1 Chitinophagaceae bacterium
ATGAATGAATCAATCTCCATACCGGAACCATCAAAAGCCTTTCCCAGTATAAGTGTCACTGGCGATCAGGGTTTGTTGCAATGGATATCCACTGTAGATCACAAGATGATTGGCATCATGTATTTATTGTTAGCATTATTATTCATGCTAATTGGTGGAGTAGAAGCATTACTGATGCGCATCCAACTGGCCGAGCCGTTAAATCATTTTTTGGATCCTGAAACTTACAATCAATTCTTTACGATGCATGGCACCACGATGATTTTTTTGGTAGCAATGCCTGCTGTTTTTGGCTTTGCAGTCTATTTCACACCGCTTATGATTGGCGCTAACGAAATGGCTTTCCCGCGGCTAAACGCGTTCAGTTTATGGATTACTCTGTTAGGCGGCATGTTGTTATATTTTAGTTTTTTGGCCGGTGGGGCACCAGATGCTGGATGGTTTAATTATGCTCCACTCAATGAAAAAAATTATTCAATCAATCCTGGAATTGATTATTACTGCATGGGATTATTACTCACGGGAATTGGAAGCGTAACCACTTCTATAAATCTTATCGTCACCGTTTTACATTATAGAGTTAAGGGAATGTCATTGAACAAGTTACCTCTTTTTGTTTGGATGGTATTTGTAAATTCATTCTTATTACTCGCTGCCTTCCCCGCGTTGAATGCAGCGCTGTCAATGCTTTTGCTTGATAGGCAATTTGGTGCACATTTTTTTAATACAACATCAGGAGGTTCGGCTTTACTGTGGCAACATTTGTTTTGGATCTTCGGTCATCCGGAAGTGTATATTGTAATTCTTCCACCCTTCGGAATTTTATCAGAAGTGTTTCCGGTATTTTCACGCAAACCGGTTTTCGGCTATTCCTTTGTAGCGGCTTCTTCTGTAGCTATTGCATTACTTGCTTTTGGCGTGTGGGCGCATCACATGTTTGCCGTGGGATTGGGAAATACTGTTGACGCTTTCTTTTCAGCAAGCAGCATGTTGATAGGAATCCCGACAGGGGTAAAAGTGTTCAACTGGATAGCGACGATGTATGGCGGCAAAATAAAATTTACCGTCTCGATGATGTTCGCCATTGCTTTTCTAATTGAATTTACCATTGGAGGTTTATCCGGAATTGCATTTGCCATTGTGCCTATAGACTGGCAATTGACTGATACTTATTTTGTAGTGGCGCATTTGCATTATGTATTTATTGGCGGAACCATTTTCGGAATTCTTGCAGGATTATTTTATTGGTTTCCAAAAATGACCGGCAAATTTTTAGATGAAAAAATGGGCAAATGGTTTTTCTGGCTTTTCGTAATTGGGTTCAATGGTACTTTTTTAGTACAACATGTTTTAGGATTGATTGGAATGCCGCGAAGAGTATATACTTATCCTGACATTCCATGGTATGGGGCGTTAAATATGATTTCCACCATCGGGGCATTTCTGATGGGCCTTTCTATTTTACTGTTGGGTTATATGATTATAAAAAGTTTAAAAAAGGGAAGGAAAGCAGGCAACGATCCATGGGATGGATTTACACTTGAATGGATCACTACTTCTCCGCCTTCATTAAAAAATTTTGATGAGGTACCTGCTGTGCATGGAAGAAGGCCTTTGTGGGATTTCAAAAATCCTGATAATCCTGATAAATAAACAGATTGATCATGAACAAAACAATGATGAAATTGGTCATAGGAACAGAAGGCATGTTTTTTATTTGTCTCATCCTGTCTTTTGTGTATATGGCTTTCACGGCTGGTTTTGAGCCGCACGGTCTGCAGGCGCTTGACATAAAAAAAACCGGGATATTCACCATTGTATTAATCGCCAGCAGCTTTACCTTTTGGATGGGCGATAGAAATTACAAAAAGGGAAATATTAAGAATCTGAAAATTTGGTTGATGATAACCGTTTTGTTGGGTGCTATATTTTTAGTGGGACAAGCAAAGGAATATTGGAGATTGATAAATGATCACGTAACAATTGGTAACAGTGTTTTCGGAACCAGCTTCTATACACTCACTGGTTTTCATGGGTTCCATGTTTTTGTCGGATTAATTATTTTATCTATCCTTCTTTCTCTAATATTCCTGGGAGATTTTAATAAGCATCCTTCCAATGTGATAAGTACTGTGGGTATCTACTGGCATTTTGTAGATGCGGTTTGGATAGTGGTTTTCACGGTAGTATATGTGCTGCCGCATTTTACTAATATTTAAATTTCAGCATTATGCGATCAATATTTTCTTACTGGCATTTTGACCCAATGATAATTTTATTTCTTGCGACTTTTTGCATTATTTATTTGTATGCAATTCATTTTAAACTAAAAAAACAATCGCTCTGTTTCTTTGCCGGAATCATTTTAATTATTTTATGTGTGGCTTCTCCTTTGCATTTTATTGGTGAAAATTATTTATTCAGTGTTCACATGTTTTCTCATGTAGTAATACTTTTAATTGCTGCGCCGCTTCTTGTTGCAGGAATACCAAAAGAAAATAAATTCAAAAAATATTTTGAATCGTTCTCAAAAAAAATAAGAATTCCTTTTTTTTATTGGTTTACTGGCGTTGGTATTATGTGGTTTTGGCACATTCCTTATATCTTCAATCAAGCTTCCTCTGGTCATGGGATGGGATTGATGTATTTGCAATGGCTGAGTTTACTTATTAGTGGAATTATCTTTTGCTGGCCCGTTATTAATCCTTACCGCGAACACCGCATTCCTCCTTTAACTGCAGTACTCTATCTTTCTACCGCATGTGTATTCTGCACTATTCTTGGTTTAATGATCACATTTGCACCATTGGGTACTTATTCTCATTACATCAATATTTCTGATTCTTACGGTTTTGTGCATTTGATAAGAAATCAATGGAAAATTTCTGCGGGTATAGATCAGCAAGCGGCAGGTTTAATTATGTGGGTGCCTTGTTGTTTTATTTATTTAATCGCTTCAATGGTTTTATTAATAAAATGGTTTGACAGTACAGAGATTATGTACTCAGTTGCAGAAAAAAATGAAACATCGATACCAGTCTCTTCATCATTAAATTTTTAAAAAAATGAATGCAGAAAATCAAAATGAAAAAGTAAAAGCAAAACCGGAAGTGTTGCCGGAACCCACTTACTGGCCATTTTTCCTTGCCATGGGAATCGCATTTTTAGGGTGGGGATTATTAACAACATGGCTGATTTCACTGGCTGGATTTATAGTGTTGGTAATATCTCTCATTGGATGGATAAATATTTTACGCCATGAATGAAGAATCAAAAAATGAAATAAGCAGAAGGAGCTTTTTTCTAAGAATAAGTTTGGGTTTAGCTGGCATAAGCGCACTCGCAGCTGCTATTCCGGTGGTAAGCGCTTTACTGGCTCCTTTACTGGAAAAGAAAAATCAGCAATGGCGCACTGTTGGGAAAGTGGATGATTTCCAAACAGGCTCGACCAATTTAGTAACATTTACAAATGCAGACCCTCAGCTGTATGCAGGTACTACAGCCAAATCAGCAGCCTGGCTGCGCAGAAACGACGATAATCAATTTATTGCTTTTGCTGCTAACTGTACTCACCTGGGTTGCCCAGTGCGATGGGAAAAAGAGGCGCATTTATTTATGTGTCCTTGTCACGGTGGTGTATATTATGCAGATGGAACTGTAGCAGGAGGCCCGCCGCCAAAGCCTTTGACAAGATATGAAGTAAAAACATTTAATAATGAGGTGCAGATAAAAACTGCACCGGTTTCCATCACAACGATTAACGGATCGAAAAAAGCATGACGAAATCTATAAAAAAAATATGGAAATGGATTGACGACAGAAGTGGATTTACGGAAAACATTGTTCCGATAATAAAACATCCGGTGCCGCCAAAGGCAAAATGGAGTTACGTTTTCGGAAGTGCCACATTGTTTTGTTTTATTTTACAGGTTATTACAGGAATTGCATTATCACTTTTATATCAGCCTTCTTCAAGCGAAGCGTATCAATCTCTTTTATTTATTACTAACAAGGCAAAGTTTGGCAACGTGCTGAGAGGTATCCATTATTTTGGCGCGTCGGCAATGATCATCCTGGTGGGCATTCACATGATAAGGGTTTACATTACCGCTTCTTACAAATTTCCACGGGAAATGAATTGGATCAGCGGCGTCATTCTTTTATTATGCACCATTTTTATGGGATTTACCGGTCAGTTATTGCGCTGGGATTCTAATGGTATTTGGTCCTCAGTAGTGGCCGCAGAGCAATTAGGCAGAACACCTTTTATTGGAAAATACCTGGCACGATTGCTTTTGGGCGGTGACACTATCGGTGGCCAAAGTCTCAGCCGGTTTTATTCATATCATGTTTTTATGGTGCCGGCCATGATCTTTATTTTCATAGGATTCCATTTGTATCTCGTTATCCGCAATGGAATTTCAGAACCTCCAAAAGCAGGAAGGTTGGTAGATCCAAAAACTTACCGCGCCTGGTACAAAAATATGCTGAAAGAAAAAGGCGTTCCTTTTTGGCCAAACGCGGCGTGGAGAGATGTAATGTTCAGCGCTTTTATTATCATTGGTATCATCTGCCTCGCTTTTATTTTTGGGCCTCCGGTGCTATCAGGAAAACCAGATCCCGCTGTATTGACTACCATCCCACAACCGGATTGGTACATGGTTCCATTCTTTTCTTTGTTTGCATTGATGCCGCATAAAATAGAATCTGTTGCGATGTTGCTTGGACCTATTCTGACGATTATAATATTATTTTCCATTCCTTTTATTTCGAACAGCGGAGAAAGAAGTCCTATTAAAAGGCCGTGGGCAATGTACGGGGTGATCTGCGTTACCGTATTTGTAATAAGTTTATTGGTAATAGGCTTGAAAGCGCCCTGGTCACCTCATTTTAATACAAAGCCTTTGCCATTAAGTGCCATTAAATCAAAAAATCCTGATTCAACAATTGTTCAAGGTGTTAATTTATTTTATACAAAGGGCTGCGAATACTGCCATAAGATCAATAGTTACGGAGGAATAGATGGTCCGGATTTAACTACCATTGGTAATCGTTTAAATGAACAGGAATTAAAAATCAGGATTGTAAATGGCGGAAAAAATATGCCGGCATTTGGAGGAATTTTATCAAAGGATGAGATCAATAAAGTTGTAGCTTTTTTATCTACACAAAACTAAAGAGTTTGATTCTTGCTAAAAAAGATAAGAATTCATATTATTTGTTGCTTTACTACAATACGGTGATAGGAAAATTTGGAAACGAATGCAAGTGAAATCGTCTTATGGACTTACGATTTATTTATTTATTGTTTTGTTGCCCTTGTTGTTTAAGACGCTTTATCAATACATTCCTAAATTCGCTCTCCGCGTTAAAGAGATCATTTAAACGTTGCGGGCCTAAAATATTTTCAAAGGCGGGTTTATATTTTTTCCTGATATCTAAAAGCTTTTGTTCGTTTTCAAGGACATCGCCGCCCCTATTATTAATCCGTAAAGTTTTAATCTCACTATTGTATTGATTGTAAACCGGCCAGAATTTTTCCGCCTCTGCAGGTGTGAGTTTCAGTTTTTGTGTAATGAATGCGATTTTCAGCGCCTGAATTTTTTCCTGGCGCTGGCCATTCCCGTTCTGTGCATTCGCAAATGAAATACTTCCAACCATCAACATTAATATAAGTAGAAATTTCTTCATGATTACTTGTTTTGCGTCTGTGCGTTCGTCATTTTTAAAAAATTATTCAGCGTATTATCGTTAAGCAAATAATCCACTGCGTTAGGTAATCCATCGGCATTAATGCTATTAGAAATTAATTCATCATCCAATACATCACCATGCTGTTCCAGGTAAGCGACAATGTCAGTATCACTTAAAGAAGCTATTCCGTTCTCCAATTGTTCAGGGGTTTTGTATCGAAACGATAATTTTATATAATCCGGTAAATTGGCTGAAACGGTTACAGGCTGAGTGTTATCACCCGTTGCGATCCTGCTATTGAAAAGTTGTAAAGAACCAATCATGATAACTATTGCCACCGCCGCTGCTGCCGCATACATCCACCATTTTTTGTTGCTATTGATAGAAACAACTTTAGCTTTCTCATTCCCGATTTTATTGAAGATGCTACCATACAGATTTTCAAAATAATCCGCCGGAACTGTGAATGTATCTTTATCTCTTAAAGAAAATAGAACAGGTGAAATATCCTTAATTTCCTCTTCTGAACCTTTAATTTTAGAAAGAATTCTTACACTTAGTTGGTCAAAATACCCTTGCGGAACTTCCTGAATTCGATGTGGTTTATTCTCATTAAGCAAAACATTGACAGTGATTCTTTTATCCAGAATCTGAAAATAATCATCCGGAATTTTAAAAACATTTGTCTTGTCCATTGAAGCCAGCAAAGGACTAATCGTTCTTAATTCATCCAATATTTCTAATTTTCTTTCCATTGCGATTACTGAGACTGCTTGTCGTTTGTTTAGTTTAATGATTTAATATAAACTCTTCAATTTTTTTTGCTGCATGGTGATAGCTGGCCTTTAATGCACCCTCGCTGGTATCTAATACACGACTCATTTGTTCATAAGGCATTTCATCATAATACCTGAGATTAAAAACCAGCCTTTGTTTTTCGGGGAGAGACTGGATTCCCAGTTGAAGTTTCCATTCAAGTTTGTTGGCGTCAAAATGGGTATCGCTCTTTATTGTGTTGCTCAGCCCGTTTTCGTCATCATTTAATGAAATTGCATTTCTTTTTTTCTGCTGGTTTAAAAAAGTAAGCGATTCATTGGTAGCGATGCGATAGAGCCAGGTATAAAGTTGGCTGTCTTCCCGAAAATTGTCTAATCCTTTCCATACTTTAATAAACATATTCTGCAACACATCGTCGGCGTCATCGTGGTTTATTACCATTCTCCTTACATGCCAGTATAGTCTCTCCTGGTATTTTTTTAGAATATCGGTAAATGCCTGCTCTTTTGTTGCGGGATCTTTGAAAAGTGCTAAAAGTTCTTCGTCATGCTGGATTGGCTTCATAATATTT
>JAHEZA010000598.1 GCA_023251335.1 Chitinophagaceae bacterium
GCCGCTTGCCGGGCCTTTTAAACCAAATTATTTTTTTGCAATAAAAAATCATGGCAGATATTTTGACCAAACAAAGTTTGATAACCTTTATCTTTCATTAAAATAGTGCATTCGATCTGCCCGTACATAAAAAATTAAACTCCACGACGATGAAGATGCCAAAACTTTTAAGGCCCATGCTTGCCACCCTGGTAGATAAACCGTTCGACGATGAAGGATGGCTTTATGAAATAAAATGGGATGGTTACAGAGCCTTGGTGTACCTGAACAATGGTGACGTGGAAATGAAATCAAGAAACGATAAATCGTTTAACGAGAGATTTTATTCTCTTTACGATGCACTAAAAAAATGGAAAGTAAATGCCATTGTGGACGGCGAAATTGTTGTTGTAAATGAAGATGGAATTCCCGATTTCAGTGCGTTGCAAAATTGGAGAAGCGAGGCCGATGGAGAATTATTGCTTTATATTTTCGACCTTTTATGGTATGACGGTAAAGATTTGACTCAACAACCAGTAACAGAAAGAAAAGATCTTTTGAAAAAGATAATGCCGAAATTAAATAACATCAGGATGAGTGAAAGTTTCAACGCGGGTGCTTCTGATTTTTTTAAAGTTGCAAAAAAACTAAACCTGGAAGGCATTATGGCAAAAAAAGCTGATAGTAAATATTATCCGGGCGAAAGAACAAAAGAATGGCTAAAGATAAAAACCGGTAAAAGCCAGGAAGTAATTATTGGAGGATTTACCCGCAATAAAGGAAGTAAGAAAGAATTTAGTTCATTACTGGTAGGCTTACCCGAAAACGGAACCTTGAAATACACCGGTAAGATTGGAACAGGTTTTTCCAATAAACTACAAAAGGAACTAATGGAAAAATTTGAACCATTGGAAACTAAAGAATGTCCTTTTACAAATAAACCTGATGTAAACAAACCTTCCCGGTTCAGGCCAAACCCTCCGCAGGCTGTTGCTACATGGATCAGGCCTGTGTTGACATGCGAAGTTTCTTATGCGGAATTGACTTCTGACGGTGTAATGCGTCATCCATCTTTTAAAGGAATGCGCGAGGATAAAAATTCTAATGAGATAGTAAAAGAGAAGCCAAAGGCTACATCGAAAATAATTGCTAAGCCTGAAAATAGCAGTAAAAAAATGCAGATAAAAAAAGTGAAACTCCAACAACCGAAAGGGGAAGAACTTGCATTAAAGCTTTTGCATGGTGCCGCAGATACGTCGCGCAAAACACTTTTAAATCCAACGGAAAAATCGCAGACGAAGAAGATCAATGGAAAGAATGTCACCTTTAATAATCTGAATAAAATTTATTTTCCGAAAGATAAGGTTACGAAGCGTGATGTAATTAACTATTATTATCTCGTAGCTCCTTTCATCCTGCCTTATATGAAAGACAGGCCACAAACACTGATACGATATCCAAACGGAATAGCTGGAAAATCATTTTATCAGAAAGATGTAACAGGCAAAGTGCCTGACTGGGTTAAGAAATTCCATTACAGCAGCGAGCATGGCGGGAAGCGAAACTTTATGGTTTGCACCAATGAGGCCAGCCTGTTGTTAATAGCATCTTTGGGTGGTTTGGAAATGCACCCATGGAGCAGTCGTTCACAGAAGCCTGATAATCCGGACTGGTGTATTATAGACCTGGACCCTTCATCAAAGAATACATTTGACCAGGTAATTACCGCGGCGCAAACAACCAAAAAAGTATTGGACGCGATCGATGTTCCGTGCTATTGCAAAACGTCAGGGGCCACCGGCTTGCACATTTATATTCCTTTGGGTGCAAAATATAGTTATGAGCAAAGCAAAGAATTTGCCCGAATGGTCGTAACCATTGTGCAGAAAGAAATTCCTTCTTTTACAAGCATAGAAAGAATCATCGAAAACCGGGAGAATAAATTATATCTTGATTTTTTGCAAAATCGTCCACAGGCTACGTTGGCTGCGCCATATTCTTTGCGTCCGAAAGCAGATGCAACGGTTAGTATGCCATTGCATTGGAATGAAGTGACAAAAGGATTGCAAGTAAAAGACTTTACAATTTTCAATGCGGTTGACAGATTGCAGAAACAGGGCGATATTTTTAGCCCGGTACTGGGCAAAGGAATCAACCTGAAAAAAGTAGTAACCCAAATTCAAAAAAACTTCGATATTGGGCAGGTTCACAAATCATTGCTGATCTAAAAGAAATTAAGATCTAAAAGAAATTGAAATCATGTGACAGTAAACGAATAAATTTTTGCAATTGTTATTTTTAAACAGTGCCAACCAAATAAATAATTAAGGCTGCCCGCTTCCGCCTGCCGCGCCATATATCTG
>JAHEZA010000129.1 GCA_023251335.1 Chitinophagaceae bacterium
ACCGTCACGGCGTTATTTTTTATGGAGTCGTGTTGGCTTTTAGGAGCATTCTTTAATTTTTCTTTTAAAGGAATATCCATATCGAGCGGATCGTATTTAGGGCTGCTCGTGGCTTTATTGAAACTGGCATAAAAAGGAATGGACATCGCCGCTTTTTTAGGTAACAATTTTCCGAGTTCAAGGTTGGCTGCTGCGTCAAACTGAACAAAATCGTCTCTGAATCTGTCATTAATTCCCTGGTCAAGCGTTCCAAAACCATTGCTGTGAGTATTGACAGAAACCGATACTGTTCCCAGATCCGAAAGGTTTGCATCGAGGCGCGCAAGAGAAGCCCAACCTCCTTTTTCATCTAATGAAGATAGACGCAACTCGTTAAACCATACTTCTCCGCAGGCAGACGCCGCTCCTGTATTTTTTACTCCCATTAAAATACCAGTAATTTCCCCCAGGTTGGGGTTTCCGATTATTGAGTAAGTTTGTCCATTGGGTTGCAACTGCGAATACATTACATTTAATGCAGTATCAGACAAATTTCTGTTTACTTTGAGCTGAACAAGGTCTGTCAGATTAATATTGAGATTATTGGATTGTACCCATAAAGTATCGTTATAAGCCTTGCTATCGGCATCCATATTGCCTGCGTTAAGCGGTGTTAACGTTAAAGGTATTCTGATCTCATAATAGTTGTTTACAAAATCACTTCCGACTCTTATTACAGCCGTTAGGTCTTTGTTGTTCAAACTCGTCGCCTCATTTCGTTCGGCATGAATATACAATTGAAGTTGTCTAAACTGGCGTAAATCCCTATTAGCATACGTTTGAAAAACTGCTTTACCGTCATTTTTGGCAAGGTCGCAAAACTTTAGTGAAAGAGATTGCTCATTTTGATAAAGTGTCACACCGTTATTGCTCAATGTTTGAACACGTTCTATATCGCTCGGCGTGCGATAAGGCAGCGGTATGCGTTTATCATTCTCTTCTATGTTTACCGTGCCCACATTGAACGTTGTATCAGAAGCCGGCTTGTAAAGTCCGGTGGAATCCAATTTATATTGAAATTTTCTCCAGGTATTTCTCACAAGGCTTAACTCGCCAAAACGAACCGTCACGCTATCCTGAAAACCCGTTAAAAACATTCGCATAAAACGGATAGATTTAAAATCCGGAATATTTCCCACCTTATGATTATATGCTTCAATTGGAATCCGCAACTGGTACCAGGTTTCGTTTCTTGTGGAACCGTTAGCCAGTTTTACGCCAACCACTTTTTTATCAACAATAAAATTTTGTCCCACTACCATTTCCGGGTCCGTTGGTGGTTTCAGATCTACTACATATTGAAAATATTCTTCCGTTTCATTAAGCGTATTATCGTGGTTAATGTCTTCCTGGTCCGGATATAGCGTTGCAGCAGACGAATATTTGGAATTATTATCAGCAATAGGAGAATTTCCCTGTGGATTATTGTATTTTTTATAACGCGCAAGAATATCCGCATTTTCAGCATCAAGATCCGGACCCCTGTAAAAATGATAATTGTCGGCAGAAGGATCTGCTATCGCGTCCTGGTAAATTTTTGACCCGGAGCCAAAATTGGCCGCCAAAACATTTAGATAATCAAAACGCCTGAAATCAACCTCAGCACTATCTGTAAGACCATCAAATCCTACATCCTGGTAGGGCCGGTCGCTGGGATCATTACTAAACGCGTTAGTTACCTGTGTCGGGTTGCTCGGTATCACGCCCCAAACAGATCTATCTACTTTTGCAGGCAAATTCGGAGTAGGTAATCCGTTTTCATAAAACCTCCTGGAATCTTTAAGGACATCTTCAGATACATTTCCAAGGTTTATATAAAATTTCCCACCTTTACTTTCAGGCTTTAAGACAAAAGGATCCTGAACCCAACACTCGATGTATTCGATATTAGCTGTCTCAAAATCAGTCTGATCAAGGCTCCGCATCAGGCCACCCCATTTTTTTTGAGGAAATAAAAATTTTCCCTGACCATTTATGTCAGAAAGCGAAGAGGCAAAGTTGTAAGGCCCCCTGTCTTGTGGATAAAAGGAGAGGTCAAAAGTAATTAATTGATTTTGCCCAAAATCGGTTGATACCTGCGGAAATATTTCCTGTTCGGAGATCGAGCGTACGCGAGGATCAGAAAGCAGGGAGTCATTCCCCCTCAACGGATTATTGGGATTCTTTGGATCCTGCAAAGTGGGCTCTATCTGGTACCAGGCAATTGCAGCCCTGTTTTTACCATAGGTAAGGCTGTTGGATGAATCTGATTCCGGAAACAAGATAGCGCCATTTTGATCCGTAGCCCCATGCGGCGTTGATGCCAACGCCCAACTGATCGGTGGGAACCGCAGGTCAATATTGCTTTGGCTGCCTTCAAAATCGTCAATATAAACTACACCATTATTTCCCTTTCCAATTTGTGGGGCATGGCCAGGTTTTAGAAATGCGCCCTCGCCATAGGCGGTAATGGACGATGGCGCGGTAGAATTAAAGAACGGCAGCTTATTTAGAATTTTGGTAAGCCTTGGCATGTCCACATTATAACTTCCATCTAATCCATACATAGTATTTCTGATAGGATCTTCTCCGTAATCAACTTTGGTGAAAAATGGTCTTTCGCTCAGTCGAACAATTGTTCCTCCCAAAGACAATTGCTCTTTGGCTGTATTCTTTAGCAAATAATCGAGCCTGAGCCCTAAATAGCTTTTTTGCTGAAGGCCAAATGTGGAATTGTTTTCGTAATTCACCTGCACCGGTACCCCCGAAGCAAGGATGGATTGATTAATAATTTTTATGGTTCCCAGGTCATAATTGATAGTGTAATCAATATTTTCCTTTAATTGCTGGCCGCCTGCTGTAACCGACACAGATCCGGGAGGAATATTATAACCGATACTGATATCAGAAGTAGCAGATGTTTTTGCCGATCCCTGCAAAATATACCTGTCAAGATTGGGAAATTGCTGTTGAGCAGTCGTCTTGATAGAATCATACAATGGGTAAAATAAACTATCCGCACCCAACGCTACATTTGTAAAAACTTTTGGAGCAATATCGCGGCCGAAAGGTTCTAAGAGTGGAAAGATAACCCTGCTGTACTGCGATAAAACAGTGTATCCTTCTATGAAATCAAAAACTCCATCGGGCTGTGGATCATTGTTACTATTAAGCCTGTCTAAATTTTCAAGTGTCAATATCGGTGTCCCCTTGTTTAAATCACCGAAAGGCAAGTATCTTTTTGCGCCAAGCCCGGGATCAGAATATAAGACATTCAATTGAAAGCCTTGTGGGTCCAACGATCCATAACCTACGCTGTAAACGTTCTTCATCATTAGTTGCCAGATAGGTAATTTAGGCCGTTGGGACGTAGCTTTCAATAGCTTTAAAAACAATACTTTCTGGTTGCTTGAAGTAGAATCCGGAGGTACATCCTGTGAAAACTCTCCTACCTGATAAACTCTGCCGTTATAGGAATATTGAAAGGCTACTGCTAAAACTTCATCCGGCTGCAAAGGCTGCCCCAGTGAAATGAATCCAACCCGCTTGTTATAGATGTATTGAGTAGAATCTAATTTACGGGCGAAAGTCTTTTCATAATCCTGAACAGGTGCCAGGCCCATATTAGTTAACTGGCTATTGATCAGTGAGGAATTCCGGCTATTTGGATTGCTGATAATGGAAGAATATTCGGTGTTGGTATTATTGTCAGGCAGCGAACCCGTAACCGCAAAATTATGGTATGGTTTCGACTCTCCGAGGTCCATAAGTCCAACGACTTCCCGCGCATCGGTCGTAATCCCGTTTTTATTAGTCACCCAAACTTCCAATCGCAATATCTGAACAGGAGTAGTTATTGCAGGGGCATTACTCATTACTTTATTGAAATTATCTTTAAAGTATTGTGCTAACAGAAAATGCCGGTTTTCTTCATATTCAGTCGATCTGATTTGAAATACAGAAGCCGCACTTCCTCCCTGGAGATTAAGGGATTGCTTTTGGGATTTTTGATTCGCCAAAATACCTGTAACAGATAATTTGCCAAACTGCAACTGTGTCTTAAGCCCGAAGAGCGATTGAGCACCGGGAATTAAAGTGCTTCTCAAAGGAAAAGTAACGTTTCCAGCTTCAAACTTTTTCAGAATCTCATCATCGGTACCCGTGTAATCTAACTTGAGCTGATTGGTAAAATCAAAATTGGCGAGCGTATTATAATTGATAGGAAATTTCAGCTTGTCCCCGATGTTGGCCAACACATTTAATTGTGCTGCCATATTAAAATCAAAGCCACCATTCTTCCGCGCTTCTTCAGGAAGCGTAGGATTTTTTACATTTTGACCCTGGTAGCCGGCAGTAACGTCAACGTTCCCCTGCGGCTGAATTTCTACTTTCCCATTTCCAAAAAGCCTGTTGAATAGATTGTCATACACACTGAGTTTTGGTTTTACCCTTCCGCGGTTTAGTAAGTTGAGGGTGTTAGCCCGTTCCTGAAAATATTTAAGTTCCGATTTCTTCGCTTCCATTTCCCGAAATTCTTCAGCGGTATAAGTGGTAGGAGTTCTGTAATAGCGATTGCCTATTTTTTCAAAAACAGTATAGGTTTTTGTCACGGGATCATAAGCGACAGAATCATTTATATTTGAAGGAAGGCTAAAGTCATAAACATTGGAGCGTCCCGAAAGAAAATCGCCCCTTCTATCTTGTAAAGGGAAAGGCAGGCTATCATTGTTAATTACTGCTGAAGAGTCCTGAGCCGCTGCATAAGAAGGCCATACAATAGAAATCACTATTGATAGTAACCAGTAAATTATCAACCCAATATAATTTGGTGCCAATTTTCTTTTCAGCAACATCCGGCAAATTAATTAGGTAGATTTTCTATCAAATAGCTTTTAGGGCTTTTTTTATTAGGGATTCAAGGGAAATAATAGAAGGCTCCGAAATTACAATTTTTTTAATTGCCTGCTCTCCTGCAGGTCTTGATATTCCAAGAGCCACTAATGCATTTAACGCATCCTGCTCCAAAGTATTGCCAGCATTCGCGAAACCTGCTGCTGACGTTGATATTTTTGAAATTTTATCTTTTAATTCCAATACGATTCTTTCAGCTGTTTTTTTGCCAATTCCTTTCACACTTTCCAGCACGGATGTATCTTTTAATAAGATCGCATTTTTTATCTCCTCGGGCTTCATACCGGACAACATCATTCTCGCCGTAGAAGCACCTACTCCCGAAACACTGATCAATTGGGCAAAGATCTCTTTTTCCGTCACGTCAAAAAATCCATACAATGTATGAGCATCTTCTTTTACCTGCAAATACGTATATAATTTCCCTTCAGTCAAACCTTCAATTTTTGAGTACGTATTCAGGCTGATGTTTACCTCATACCCCACTCCGTTCACATCAACATACACGGTTGCCGGGCTTTTATAAGAAAATTTTCCTGTTAAATATGCAATCATAGTCTTTGAAGGTGCGCCAAAAGTAAGTAAATCAATTTAATGACAGCCCATATTAGCAATTAAATATTATCAATTTAAAGACGAATAAACAGGGAAGTTGTATTTTTATCGCTTTAATTAAATTTTACTTTAGATAAATGAATCAAAAAATCTCAGCCGCTATTACTGCCGTTGGCGCTTATGTACCAGAGTACAGGCTAACGAATGCCATACTTGAAACAATGGTAGAAACCTCGGACGAATGGATAAAAACCCGAACCGGCGTGGAAGAAAGAAGGATATTAAAAGGAGAAAACATGGGTGTAAGCAAAATGGCAGTACCCGCCGTTTTGGAACTCTGCAAAAAAAGAGGAATAGATCCGATTGAAATTGATTGTATCATTTGCTGTACCGTAACCCCTGATATGACTTTTCCGGCCACTGCCAATATTATTTCGTATGAAATTGGTGCTAAAAATGCTTTTGGTTTCGACCTTTCCGCAGCCTGCTCCGGATTTTTATTCGGCGTAACTACCGGCGCTTCATTAATTGAAAGTGGACGCTATCAAAAAATAGTTGTTGTTGGCACCGATAAAATGAGTGGCATTGTAGATTATAGCGATCGCAAAACCTGTGTTCTGTTTGGTGATGGCGCAGGTGCTATTTTGTTAGAACCTAATGAAGGGGGTTATGGAATACAAGACAGTCTTTTAAAAACAGATGGTATTGGTTGCAATTATCTCAAAATGGTAGCTGGAGGTTCTGCAAAACCCGCTTCCGTAGAAACGGTAATGGCAAAAGAGCATTACATTTTCCAGGAAGGCCCACAGGTTTTTAAGTTCGCGGTAAAAGGAATGGCTGACGTATCGTATGAGCTTTTGGAAAGAAACCAATTAACGGGTAATGATATCGCATGGCTGGTGCCACACCAGGCGAATAAAAGAATTATCGATGCAACAGCTAATCGCATGGGACTAAGTATGGACAAGGTGATGATTAATATCCAACGCTATGGAAATACTACTTCCGCCACGATTCCGCTATGTTTGTGGGAATGGGAAAAACAATTGAAAAAGGATGACCTGATTGTTCTCGCTGCGTTTGGCGGTGGATTTACATGGGGTGCTACGCTTGTGAAATGGGCGTACAATACAGAGTAAAAAAAATGTTTTAATCAACAAATAATCATAGTAAACAAACAAATAACCGATATTTTCATTTATAAAGTACATTTTAAATTTTCACCTTCGGAATTGCCGCAATTAATTTCTGTGTATACTCCTTTTTAGGATGAAAATAAATTTCATCGGCGCTGCCGGTTTCCTCAATTTTTCCTTTGTTCATTACCATAATACGGTCGCTTATATAATGAACCACACCGAGATCGTGAGAGATGAAAATGCAAGTGAAACCCAGTTCGGCTTTCAAATCATTCAATAAATTCAAAACCTGCGCCTGTACACTTACATCCAGCGCAGACACACTTTCATCACAAATAATAAAATCAGGATTTAGGCTCAATGCCCGCGCGATGCATATTCGTTGCCGCTGACCGCCAC
>JAHEZA010000599.1 GCA_023251335.1 Chitinophagaceae bacterium
CTCTCACCAAAAATGATAAGCTCGCTGTCGTTTTTATCTTTTTTGGAGGGCGCTTCGGGTTTTTCTTCTGCCGGGGCTTTGGCAACTTTTGCTGGTAAGATTTTATCACCCAGCACCTTGAAATCTTTTAATTCCCTGAGGTCTATTTTTTTTACAGAAATATCATAAAACAAATCAAGTGTGGAACTTACTTTATAAAAATGAGTAATTTCATCGAGGTTGGTTTGACTCATGGGAACATTCATTCCTTCTAATTTTTTTTGAAGGATGGTTTTTCCTTCTTCAGCAGCGGCTCGCTTTTCCTCTTTCAGCGAGTCTTTTATTTTAGATTTTGCTTTGGTAGTTACTACCATTTTAAGCCATTCACTTTTTGGCTTTTGCTTGGTAGAAGTAATTATTTCTACCTGGTCGCCGCTGCGCAATTTATGACCTATTGGCACCAATTTATGGTTCACTTTGGCTCCTATACATCTTTCTCCAATTGCAGTATGCACCGCAAACGCGAAATCAAGAGCCGTAGCCCCACTTGGCAACATTTTTATGTCGCCTTTTGGCGAATACACATAGATTTCTTCTGCTAAAAAAGATAATTTAAAATCCTGGAGAAAATCTATGGAATTGGTATCCTGGGCAGCAAGCATGTCACGTATTTGCTGAAACCAGTTGTCAAAGCGGTTTTCTTCTGTAGCGCCTTCCTTATATTTCCAATGTGCTGCCAGCCCCTTTTCAGCAATATCATTCATCCTTTTTGTTCTTATCTGTACTTCTACCCATTTCCCACGCGGCCCCATCACAGTGGTGTGAAGCGCTTCGTAACCGTTACTTTTAGGATTACTCAGCCAGTCCCGGAGGCGCTCGGTGGATGGGTTGTATTCGTCAGTTACCAGACTATAAACCTTCCAGCAATCTTCCTTTTCATGATCGGGCGATGAATTCAAAATTATCCTAATCGCGAAAAGATCGTAAACCTCGTCGAAAGAAACTCCCTTCTTTTTCATCTTATTCCAGATAGAATGAATGCTTTTAGGTCTTCCATAGATTTCAAAATCAAATTTCCCCTGTGTCAATTTTTCCTTTAACGGCCTGATGAAATCATTAATGTACCTCGTGCGTTCTCTTTTCGTATCAGCCAGTTTATCGGCTATGTAGTGGTAGCTGTCCGGCTCCATATATTTCATGGCCAGATCTTCCATTTCGGTCTTTATGTTATAAAGGCCCATGCGATGGGCAAGTGGCGCATATACATATACCGTTTCCGATGCTATCTTCAACTGCTTTTCCCGTTTCATGCTATCTAGCGTTCGCATGTTGTGGAGGCGATCTGCCAGTTTGATTAATATTACCCGCGGGTCATCGGTGAGCGTCAATAATATTTTTTTAAAATTCTCTGCCTGCTGCGATGAATTGGCATCCAATACATTGGAAATTTTTGTAAGGCCGTCTACAATTTTTGCAATCTCAGGGCCAAACTCACGCGTTACCATTTCCAAGGTGATGTCGGTATCTTCTACCGTATCATGCAGTAAAGCACATATTGAACTTCTTACGCCAAGCCCTATTTCTTCCACACAAATCATCGCTACAGCAAGAGGATGAAGAATGTAAGGTTCACCACTTTTGCGTCGCATTGTTTTATGCGCTTCTGCAGCTATTTCAAAAGCTGTCCTTAGCTGTTCTTTGCTTCCTGGTTTTAGTTTTGGTTTCAGGGCGCGTAACAAGGCTCGGTATTTACGAAGAATCTCTTTCTTTTCTTCTTCTTCGTTCATGGTATATTTTGGTATATCCAGGGTATCGTGCATTTAATACGAATTTACAGAAGAATTAAATTGCAACATAAAAATTAAAAATTCCATTGATAATTTCATTCTATTCTTTTTTAAAAACTGAACTTGACAAAAAGATTTTGATAATTTGGTGTTCTCTTTTTCTTATCTATTAAAATTTATATTATTCTCTCTGGCGGTTTGGGGAGGCATACCTATAATTTTTTATCGAACTTTTGAAGGTTAAGAATCTTTTATCAAAAAATCCATTACTTTTGCCGCCCCAAAAGCGCATGTGGTGAAATTGGTAGACACGTCAGACTTAGGATCTGATGCCGCAAGGTGTGGGGGTTCGAGTCCCTCCATGCGCACTTTCTTCAACCAGTTTTCTAATAAAAGAAAATGATAAGCCGTTTTAAAGCGGTTTTTAAATTAGCGTAAATGGCAAGTGTAACCAAAGAGAATATCGGCAATCTTCATGATAAATTGACCGTAAAAGTTTCTAAAGAAGATTATCTCCCTTCCTTTGAAAAATCAATAAAAGATTATAGTAAAAAAGCAAATATACCCGGTTTC
>JAHEZA010000130.1 GCA_023251335.1 Chitinophagaceae bacterium
AATAATAGTAACGGAGCTTTCAACTTCGGTTAAATACAAAGCGCCTGGTGTGTATTTTATTTTATATCCGAATTGCTTAATTACGGTTGATTTTCCCTTAACAAGAAAAATCATAGGCAGTAAACAAATAAATTTTAAAGATTTTTATTTAGTCAGTTCCTTCACTACTTCCATTTTTGTATCAACACCATTTAGAACGTCGCGCCAGTCTGGCCCTACATAAATATCTGGCATTACCCCGGTACCTTTTTCAGGAATATGTTGATATTGAACCAATCTAAAAACCGGTAACCTCACTCTCAATTTAGTATTAGGCAACGTGATATTGGGTATCATAATACCTGAATTTCCATACCATCCCCCTCCGGTTTCTTCGCCCACAAGCTTTATGTTTTTTTGCCCTTTCAAGTCGCTACAAAAAAGAGACGACGCGGAAAAAGTAAGCCCATTGATAAGAACGTAAACATTTCCCTGAAAGTGATTTTTTCGTTTAGGCTTGAACGTATGCCTTTCCCAATAACCGAAATGGTAATTGCCATCTTTCTTTTTATGAGTGACAAATTTCAAACCGATATTATTAAAAAATCCGGCAGAAATGTGCTTGGTATAAGGAGTCAACGTATTGGATTTAGCGTATGCAGAGTCGGCAATTTTAAAGGATGTATCGCGTAAAAATTTTGTAAGAGAAACGGATTTAATAATGTCGCCCCCGCCATTAGCTCTTATGTCTATTACCAGGTTGCGGGTTTTATTTTTTCGCATTTCACGAAACGATCTTCTAAAAAAGGTTTTCAAATGGCCTTTGGAAAAGCCATTCACTGTCATCAATGCAAAAGTAGAATCATAGGTTAAGGAACGAATACCTTCCATCTTTTCACGATGAGTGATTTTAATTTTTCTTTTTTTGACTTTCTTTTCCTCTTTAGTGCTATCTGCTGGCGGTGTGAAATATGGAATTTTTACACTCTTCGCCACACCGTTGCTGTCTGTATAATCGACATCATAGCTTTTATAGAGGCCGAAAATATTACGATGAAAATAAGGAAAGTCTGAACTAAGCCTGATATAATTTACATTTTCAGTATAACCATCTTCTACCATAAAATGAAACATATAATCAATCATATCGGCGGTTTTTATACCATTGATAGCTGTAATAAAATCACCGTTCCTAATCAGTGAATCTTTGTCATTCAAATCGGCAACGACCATCATACTGTCCTTCCAAACTTTTAAATAGAGAGGAAAAGAAGGAATGATTTTATTTTTTATAAAATGATTCCAACCTTTACTCATAGTGAAGCTGGTATGCCCACAATGAATTGTAGCGGTAACAGGCGCCAGAATTTTCCAGCCAAATTGAAGTTCGGTCATTGAGTCTTGTATGGCATGATATCCCTCATCAAAATAATAATCCATACTATCTTTTGAGGTGTACCAATAAAGGGAGGGATGTTTTTTTTCAAGAATATTCCTCAGCAAAGAATAATCTTGTTGCAGTTGCTCTTTGGAATATTTTTTATTGGGATTGTAATCTCTGCTAACCGAACAGGAGAAAAATAATGGCAGTAAGAACAAATAAAATAATCGCCTCATGGTTAGCTGTCCGTATAAAATTATCGCAATAGGTTTTCCTGATTATTTAAAATTATTTTAAAGCATTCCATCCCTGCGCTGTAAGCGGATATTCGTTACCACCTTTTGTGATGATAACGGCGCCTTTTTCTTTTTCGGTAATGTGGCCAATGACGCTGATATCCGGATTAGCAGAAATGGATTCAAAATCTTTTTGATCAATAGTAAAAAGCAATTCGTAATCTTCGCCGCCGCTCAGCGCACAAGCTGTAGGATCCAGTTCCAATTTATATGCAAATTGACGCGCCAGATCGTTCACCGGAATTTTTTCTTCATAAAGCATGCATCCTGTTTCGCTTTTTTTACAAATATGCAGCAGCTCGCTGCTCAATCCGTCACTGATGTCTATCATGGAGGTCGGCATTATTTCCTTTTCCGCAAAAAAATCAATGATATCTCTCCTTGCTTCAGGTTTTAAAATTCTGCCCACAATGTAATCCTGGTTTTCCAGATCAGGCTGCACGCCTTTGGTTTCTAAATAAACTTTCTTTTCTCTTTCCAGTAGAGTCAATCCCAGGTAAGCACCACCGAGATCGCCACTTACACAGATAAGGTCTCCTTTTTTCGCGCCACTTCTTGTTACAAATTTATCGGGCGCTACTTCGCCGATAGCAGTCACGCAGATGATAAACCCTTTCTGCGAAGAAGTAGTGTCCCCACCAACAAGGTCCACACTGTATTTGTCGCACGCTGCATACACACCTTCGTAAAATTCGTCCAGCGCCTCTACGCTGAAACGGTTGCTGAAGGCCACACTCATCGTTATTTGTGCCGGTGAAGCATTCATGGCATACACATCACTAAGATTTACAATTACACTTTTATAACCCAAATGTTTCAATGGAGTGTACATCAGATCAAAATGAATTCCTTCTACCAGCATATCCGTAGTTACTACCGTTTGTTTTCCAAAATGGTCCATCACCGCAGCATCATCGCCAACTGATAAAATGGTGGAAGCATTCCTGGTTTCATTATTTTTTGTAAGATGGTCTATCAGCCCAAACTCTCCGAGAGAGGATACTTCTGTTCTTTCCGGGTTCATGTTGATCGTTTAAAACTTTTGCAAATTAGTGGGCAAAGTTAAACCCAATTTATCGAAGAGGTATAGGAAGAATTTATTGGGGAAAGAGTTTATATTCCGATTTTCGGCTGCCCCTCACCTTGTGTCTTCATGAATTGTATCTTATTCCCATCGGCAGGAAAAAATTATTCAAACTAAAAGAATGGGGGATTATTTTGTAGAAGAACTCGTGAGACACAATCTGGAGAAAAGCGGAATCTTCATTTTTTGTTTGTTTACTATCATTGTTTGATGTTGCCTCACTTATATTCATTGAAAAGGCTTCATGCAAATGCACGAAGCCGTATTCAACTTAAACTACACAACTTAGTTTTCAGATGTGCATGATAAAAGAATAAGATTCAGGAAATTTTTCCCGGCAACTTGCCGAAGAAATCGCGGTGCCTTTTTTTAATTTTTCAATTTTCTGATTGATCTCTTCATTGGATTTATTTAGTGAATCAGTCAATCGTTGTATTTCTTTTTCGCGCGCTGATTTCGCAGAATCCATTGATGACTGCATCTTCTGTAGCTGCTGTTCCTGCACATTTTTTAAAGAATCTATTTTACTTTGGTTATAACGATATCCGCTCCCGTTATTATTTGCAGGTGGCGTTACCATATTATTGTCATCAGAATTATCGTTCCAGTCATCATTATTTCTATCAGACCGCTGACCGTTCAAGGTGTAAAGTCCATCATCTTTCATAACGTACGCAACACCATAGCTGAAATCATAATCATCTGTATTATCATTGTTATAATAATACCATTCATTCCCTCCCCAAAAACCTCCAAACCTCACGCGGTTGCCATAACCAAAATTTTTATTGATCATAATGCGATGGCCTACAGGAACCGCAATAGTAGCTTCGACATATTGATTACGAAATTTGTCTGTTGTATTTATGGTAATCGCTTTATCCATCATCAATAATGAATCATTTTGGCTGACATTAAAATTGATAAGCGATTTCAATGTGTCCGCATTTCTCCTGTTATTTCCATTGCTCATTTTTACGATGATTACCTGGAAACTATCGGTAGGTGATTTGATAATTCTAATTCTTACATTGCGGATGAACGCCGTATCATCAGTAGTTCCAAGCGTTCCAAAGGGTTCAAAATTAAACCAGCCAATTCTCCGGTAATTAATATTTTGAAATGGCATTACTTCAAGACTTGCAACGGCTGGGTTTTGCAAAGAAATATTTTCTTCATTTAATGAACTAATGCTTTTGAAATCGCGGCCTACTGATGTAATTAATCCAACAAAGCAAACGATACCCAATATCCAGAGGCTGATGAATGAATAGCGCATGAGTTTATTAGAAGTTTTTACCCTGGCAAAACTCCTGATGATAAACGTAATAATGCCGATGACGGGTACTGCAATGAAAAAAAGTAACGTTCCCCATGCTAATACCGTCTGCCAGCCATCAGTGAGTACAAAATCTTTTAGGGGAAATAAACCTATTGCGGCTATTGCAATGCCAAATAAAGCGACAATTATTGCCAAAGCTATACTGCCCAATACCAGGTACATGAAAATTTTAAAAAGAGTGACAATAATTTTCCCTAATATTCCACTGGAGCGATGAGCTGCGTAATGCACTTCTTTCCCAAAATCAGATCCTTTTTCTTTCGCCACATTTCCTGCTTCCATTCCCATTTTGCCCATTTTTTCGCCCATTTCTTTTCCCATTTTTCCCACACGTTGGCCCACCTCTTGCATTTCTTTCAATACTGAATTTTTAATAGAATTCATATCTACTTTTTCTCCTTTCATCTCTAATTTTTCGGCAGTAGTAACTGCTTCAGGAATTACAAGCCACAGGATAATATAGATTATAAAGCTGCCGGGGCTAAAAGAAAAACTCAGAAAATGAGGGAAAGTGAGCGGGCCAAAATGTCCCCACCTGAAAATGAAGGTGATAAAAGGGATCAAAAATATAAACCGCGGAAGCCATGGATTTACATCAAAATAGCTTCCTATTCCGCTACATACACCACCCAGGATTTTGCCGTCAGGGTTGCGATATAATCTTTTACGAACGCCGTTCTCAACCATGTTGCTACCGGGCACAAACATCCAGAGCAAAATGTAAGCAAGGAATCCGATTCCGGAAATGATAAATACGATTCTTACTATTACAGGATCTATTCCAAAATAGGCTGCAATACCGCTACACACACCCCCTAGTATCTTATTATTTTCATCGCGGTAAAGCCTTTTTCCTTTCCAGCTCCAATCACTTTGATAATAGCCTTCGCTTTTTTCAGATTTTGATTTCTGATCTTTGCTGTCTGCATCGCCTATATTATCATCGTCATCAAAATCTTCGGGGCGTCCCATATTTTTAATAATGACGTTTACATCATCATCTGTAATGCAGGTGCTGCCACCCTTCAGACGTTCCTGAAACAGTTCGCTGATGCGGCTTTCAATATCATTGATGATTTCATCCTTGCCTTCTTCGTTGGCAAAATGGCGGCGCAGGCTTTCTATATACTGTTGCAGCAATTCATAAGAACTTTCTTCGATCGGCACTATCGTACCTTGAAAATTTATATTAATTACCTTTTTCATTTTAGTTCAATTTATTGGTTGTTAAGTTGATTTTTATTTATTTGTTCTTCCCTGTGATTGTTTCCACAGCGCCCGCCAGTTCCAGCCATGTAGTCTCCAGTTCATTATAGAATTCCGCGCCTTTTTCTGTCAAAGAAAAATATTTTCTTGGCGGGCCGCTATTACTTTCCACCCAGCGATAAGTAAGAAATTCCGCATTTTTTAATCGCGTAAGCAAAGGGTACAACGTCCCTTCCAGGATATTGAGGTTGGCCGATTTCATTATGTCAATTATATCACTTGGGTATGCCTCGCCCAGTTTTATAATAGACAAAATGCAAAACTCCAAAACCCCCTTTCGCATCTGGCTTGCTGTGTTATCTATATTCATTGTTATAAATTTTAAAATCTGATTTTGAGATGTTAATCAAAATTCTTTGACAAAGATAATACGATTTATAATACTATGCAATACATATTACTTGCTCTCTTATAGTAGTTAATATAACCAAAGCCGCAATTTCGCAGGGAATACAGTCCAGCAAAGGATTTCGTAGAATTTTTGTGAAGAAATAAAATTTTAAAGTTTTTATGAATGGAAGAATATTTGGATAGGCGGTAAGATTAATTTACTTTTTGAACCAAAAGTTATGCAAACTTTCATCTCCATACTCAGAGGTATTAATGTAAGTGGCCAAAAGAAAATAGTGATGGCCGATCTGAAATCGCTTTATGAGAGCCTGAAATTTACCGATGTGGCCACTTACATTCAAAGCGGCAACGTATCTTTTAAAACAATTGAAAAACTATCTGACATACAACTTGCGGAAAAAATTGAAAAAGCGATTTATGAAAGGTATTTGTTTGAGGTACCGGTTATTATCAGGAATGAAGATGAATTGAAAAGAATAATTTCTTACAATCCATTTTTAAAGGAAAAAAACATAGATGTAAAAAGACTTCATGTTACTTTTCTTTCCGGGATACCGGGTAAAGCGGAAATTAAAAATATATCCGATGGTGACTATTCGCCCGATCAATTCTTTGTCAAGCATAAAGAAGTTTTCCTGCATACTCCCGCCGGTTATGGCGGAACAAAATTGTCCAATAATTTTTTTGAAAAAAAGCTAAAACTGAAAGCTACCACGAGAAATTGGAACACGGTGAATAAATTGTTAGAGATGGCTTCGCAGTAAACAAACAAATAATTGAGGTTCCGGTTTTGTTGCCAAATATCATCTCCTGATATCGTGAAGGATGATATGGACAATCATCGTAAGTTATTAATAACAAGATCCTGTGCACCGGATATTCTTTTCATTAGCTCAGAAGCGCTTTCGGCCATCCTGCTCTTGTTTTCAAGAATAGTCTCCACTTTACTATCGGTATTCAGTTCAGAGCCATTTTTGTGCTTATTAATGACAAGGCTTTTTAAATCGTCATCCGCGTTCTTTGTTGCCTGCACCATTATCAACACACCGATGGCTTCTATATCCTGTACCGATGCGTTTTTCAGCAATTGATCTTTGCTTAATGCTTTGCAAAGGCTATCAATATTTATTGTTTTCCCTTTTAAAGCGGCAGCATTTTTTTCAATAAAACTTTTAATTTGGGGTTTGATACTCGGCATCGCTTTTGAGTAGAAAGTGTTGGCTTCCTGTGGCATTACTGTGTTCACCTGTGCGATGGAAGAAAAAAAAATGAAAGAAAAAAGAACGGATAATAAATTTTTCATAAATGGCATATA
>JAHEZA010000600.1 GCA_023251335.1 Chitinophagaceae bacterium
CTGAAATTATAAAAATGGTTTCAGAAGTTTCTTCTGATTCTCTTAAATCTTACATCAATACCTTAGTATCCTTCGGCACCAGGAATACTTTAAGCACACAAATGGATAAAACAAAAGGAATCGGCGCGGCAAGAAATTGGGTGTTGAAAAAATTCAATGAATTTGCAAAAAATTCAGGCGGGAGCTTAACTGCCTTTATTGATACAACTACTATCGAACCAAATGGAAAACGAGTTGACGTGCCGGTGGTGTTAGGAAATGTAATGGCCACTTTAAAAGGATTTGATCCAAATGATAAAAGGATTTTTATCATCAGCGGACATTTGGATTCAAGGCGCACCGATGTGATGGATAGAACCGCTGACGCGCCCGGAGCCAATGATGACGGAAGCGGAACGGCGGCTGTGATTGAATGCGCGAGGATTATGAGCCAACATAAATTTTCAGCAACCATAATTTTTGTGGCGGTAAGTGGCGAAGAACAAGGATTACTGGGCTCTACTTTTATGGCTGATAAAGCAAAAAAAGAAGACTGGAAAATAGGGGGCGTTTTCAATAATGATATTGTCGGCAGCAACAATAGTAACGGGACGAACCTGGTTGACAATACAAAAGTTCGTGTTTTTAGCCAGGGAATTCCGGTTGATGCAACCGAAAAAGACATTGCAAGAATCAGAGCTTTAGGCCTGGAAAACGATAGCAAATCGCGAGAACTTGCGCGTTATGTAAAGGAAATTGGCGAACGATACGTTGACAATCTTAACGTGGTATTGGTTTACCGAACGGATCGTTTCCTAAGAGGTGGCGACCATTTGCCTTATTTAAAAAATGGATTTACTGCGGTGAGAATTACAGAGATGAATGAAAATTTTAATCATCAGCACCAGGATGTCAGAGTAGAAAATGGCATTCAATACGGCGATCTTCCTCAATTTGTAGATTATGAATACCTGAGAAAAAATACAGCGCTCAACCTGGCCAATCTTTCCAATCTTGCCAAAGCGCCATCGGCTCCCGAAGAAGTAAAAATTGAAGTGAAAAATTTATCAAACAGTACTTCTCTTTCATGGGTGGCGCCAAAAACCGGAAAAGTGAAAGGCTATTATATTTTAATGAGAGAAACTACAAGTCCTGTTTGGCAAAAGAAACTTTTCACTACAGAAAATGAGATCACACTTCCTTTTTCAAAAGACAATTATTTTTTCGCAATACAATCGGTGAATGAAAGCGGAAACGAAAGTCTGCCGGTGATACCCGGTTTGTAACAACCAAATTATCAATGTTGCTCACAAGTAATTTAATTTCAGATTCCGTAGAGATGCGATCCTATTATGAAAGCGGAGCCACCAGGCTTTACGCTTTCAGGATGCAGCAACTGCAATCGTTGAAAGACGTTATTTTAAAATACGAAAAAGAAATCAATGCGGCGCTTTATTCGGATCTAAAAAAGAGTCCTGAAGAATCTTATGCTACAGAAATAGGACAGGTAATTGCGGAAATCAATTTAGCATTAAAAAAATTGCATCGCTGGATGAAACCTGATAAGGCAAAGGCCAATCTGCTAAACTTCCCCTCATCGAATAGAATTTATCATGACGCCAAAGGTGTTGTATTGATTATCAGTCCGTGGAATTATCCTTTGCAACTTCTATTTATTCCATTGATTGGCGCTATTGCGGGTGGTAATTGTGTGGTTTTAAAACCATCCGATTTAGCGCCCGCGACGGCGAATATTATTGAAAAGATGATCACTGAAATTTTTGCAACAAATTATGTGATAGCTTACCAGGGCGAAGGGAGCGAATTAGTTCCGCGGTTGAGTGAAAGCTTTCATTTTAATCATATTTTTTATACCGGCAGTACGGCTGTAGGCAAGATCATTTATCAGTTGGCCGCAAAAACTTTAACATCTGTAACGCTAGAACTGGGCGGTAAAAGCCCCGCAGTAGTGGAAAGCGACGCAGACCTAAAGGTTGCAGCAAAACGAATCGTTGTCGGAAAATTTATTAATGCCGGACAAACCTGTGTGGCCCCGGATTATTTGTTAGTTCATGAAACGATTTTTGAAAATTTTTTAGAGATATTAAAAAAAACCATCCACCAGTTTTTTGGTGATAATGCTAAAGAAAGTTATGACTATGGAAAAATTATCAACGAAAAGCAATTTGAAAAATTAATAGGTTATTTAGGCGATGGAGAAATTGTAACGGGAGGAAATTCCGATCGCGGAAGTCTATTTTTTGAACCCACACTTCTCAAAAACATAAAAGAAGACGCACCTGTTATGAATGAAGAAATTTTTGGGCCAATACTTCCCGTTATCTCTTTT
>JAHEZA010000601.1 GCA_023251335.1 Chitinophagaceae bacterium
TAAATGCTTCCATCTGATATTACTGATGAAGCCCTTACAGGCCCCTGCGTTTTAAAAGCCCATTTAATTTTTGGATGGATAATACCTCCGCCGAACGCATGATTTACAAGAAAGAAAAAGATGAAAAAGGGGATAGAAATATATTTCATAATCAAAAAGCAATTAGTTCAATTAAAATTGAATTGTTGTTAAGAAAAAATGAAGATATAAAATAGTGATTACACATAGTTAGTTTTATTCACTTGTTTGTTATAGCCGCGGGCGAAGTCTCCTATGACGCTGGGTTCACAAAAATAAAATCGGGAAAATTTGTTGCTTTACTATTTTCCATTAAAATATTTCCCTGGTTAAGCCGTTGCTACTTTTTAAAGTCCAAGCCAATATTATTTATTGAAAATTATTTTAAATGAAACGTCCACTAAACCTGCTTTTTATTTTAGCTCTCATCTTTTTATTAATCAGTTGTAAGAAAAATACTACCACCCAAGGCGATAAAACATATCGATTTAATGAAACCATCACCGTAGATGGTATTGTAAGAAGTTACACATTAAATCTTCCTCCGGGCTATTATGATTCTTCAGACTTTTCATTGGTAATTGCGCTGCACGGTGGTGGTGGTAGCGCCAGGCAGTTTGAAATCACAAGCGGACTGACAGACAAAGCAAATGCTTCAGGATTCATCGTGGTCTATCCGGATGGAACCGGTCAAATTGAAACCTGGAATGCCGGTACCTGCTGTGGTTTTGCAGTCAATAAGCAAATTGACGATGTAAAGTTCATTAGCGCGTTGATTGATAAATTAGTTTCGACTTATAAAATAAATCCTAAGAAAGTATATGCTACCGGGCATTCAAACGGGGGAATGATGTGTTATCGCTTAGCTTGCGACCTGGCCAATAAAATTGCTGCCGTTGCACCGAATAGTTCTACGATGGTAGTAACATCTCCCTGCAATCCATCCCGCGCGATTCCCGTATTGCACATGCATTCCAGACTGGATCAAAATGTGATCTATACCGGTGGAGTAGGAGGCGGCGTTAGTGGGGTTTACTGTCCGCCCATTGATTCTGTGCTTAATGTTTTTTCTTTAAAAAACAATTGCAGCAATCCATCGCAGATAATTGTTAGCAATAGCCTTTATACTTTTACGAAATGGTCTTCCTGTGCTAATAATGTAACGATACAATATTACCTAACCAATGATGGCGGACACGCCTGGCCGGGAGGCTTGCCCGGTGGCCCGGATTCTGATACGCCTTCCACTGCTATTAACGCTAATAATTTACTTTGGGATTTCTTTCAGCAATATCAATTGCCATAAGCGGGTAAAATACAGATGCCTGTAAACGGCTTATTTTATTTGTGCGCTTTCTTTTTTAAACCTTGTTCATAAGCGCTCCTCAGTGCTTCCAGTACAATCGCCCGTTCCAATTTTGTAAGCTCAAATGTTGTCCACCCATGTGTTCCCCATTTGTTTTGGACCGGGTAAATTGCTTTATCGCTTGTGCAAAACAATTCCTGTTCTTGTAGTGATAAAAGGATATTTGTCGAATTACTTTCTTCTTTTAGCGTAGCAAATATCCTCTTGCCCTCCACTTTAAAAGCAACCCTATCGAAGTGAGGAATTGAAATACTACCCTGGAATGATAGCGCCAAATTTTTAAATTCTTCTGTATTCATAAAAAGAGGTTTATAAAAGGAAGATTCTTTTATTACAAATTTCTTACAGCAAATCAACAAATAACACTGATTTTTATTCTATTCCCGCTAAGCGGTAAAAAGTCTCCTTGTCCAATTCTTTTACTGCTCCGGGAGGTATGCCGTCAATCCTAATGTCTTCCATGCTTAGCCGGATCAGCCTTAGACATCGGTGCCGGAGCGCAAGTGTCATTTTTCTTACCTGTCTGTATTTTCCTTCTGTGAGCGTGATGAGCAACCAGGTATGCGGATAGATTTCGCGGGCATCAACTGCCCATCGGTATAAACTAACGGCATCGCTTACACGCGAAACCGTTTTGGGACGGGCAAGATATGAATCGCCATTTTTTACTTTGATGATTACCCCATTTAAAAAGTGATCAAATGTTTTCTGCGTCATTTCATTTTGCACCATTACAAGGTAAGTTCGTTGGTGTGCCCTTTTTCCTGAAAAAACCAAGCGTGTTATTTTTTTATCTGTTGTAAGCAATAACAACCCCTCTGAATCCTTATCCAGCCTGCCGATAGCATGGGTGCCTTCCGGAAAGGAAAAATCAATGTTACCCAACAAGGGTACCTTATCGCTGCTCACAAATTGAGAAACAATATTGGCAGGCTTGTTTA
>JAHEZA010000602.1 GCA_023251335.1 Chitinophagaceae bacterium
CTAAATTAAATTTTTCCATCTCTGATTTTTTTTAAACGAATGGAAACCGCATTTTTATGAGCCGAAAGGCCTTCCGCAGCAGCCATTGTTTCTACCGTTTTCCCAATATTTTTAATTCCCTTGTTATCAATTTTTTGAAACGTAATCTTTTTCACAAAGCTATCTACCGATACACCGCTAAAAGTTTTTGCCAATCCATTTGTGGGCAAAGAGTGATTAGTTCCTGAGGCATAATCGCCGGCACTCTCCGGAGAAAAATTTCCGAGGAAAACACTTCCGGCATTGCGCACTCTTTCCGAAAGTGGCTCCGCGTTTTCTGACGCAATGATTAAATGTTCCGGTGCGTACGCGTTTAAAAAATCGAAAGCTTGATCCTCATTTTCTATCACTAAGAATCTCCTGTTCAACAAACTTTTTTCTACAATTTCCGCGCGGGGAAGTAAAGGCAATTGCGCATCAATTTGCTGAATAACTTTATCGATTATTTGTTCTTTTACTGCCACCAGCACCACCTGGCTGTCTGGTCCGTGCTCTGCCTGGCTTAATAAATCAGCAGCCACAAATTCAGGAACACATGTATCATCGGCATAAACAGCTAATTCACTTGGCCCCGCCAGCATATCTATCGCCACACCATCTATGTTTATCAGCTTTTTGGCGCAGGTAACATACTGATTACCCGGTCCAAAAATCTTATCAACTTTCTCTACCGTTTGTGTCCCATAAGCCAACGCAGCAATTGCTTGCGCACCACCTCCTTTATAAATATTTTTTAACCCGAGAATATTTGCAACAAACAATATGGCCACATCCACATCACCGGATTTATTTGCCGGAGTGGTAACTGTGATAGTGTTACAACCTGCAATTTTAGCAGGAATCGCTAACATTAATAAAGTAGAAAATAAAGGAGCGCTACCGCCCGGAACATACAAACCCACTTTTTCTACCGGCACACTTTTTCTCCAGCAAACTATACCTTTCAATGTTTCTATTTTTTTTACTTTTTCAACCTGGCGCTTATGAAATTTTTCAATATTCCTTTTGGCAACGAGAATTGCTTTTTTTAAATCTTTATCAATTTTTTTAACCGAGGAAGCTATTTCGTCTTCCGTAACCCATAAATTTTCCGGGGCGAAATCATGAAATTTACGAGAATACTCTTTTACAGCTTCGTCTCCTGATTCCTTTACCGTATTGATAATTTCCAATATCGTTGCATCAAGGTCCTTTGAACTAATTTGTGGTCGCTTTATTAATTCAGGCCATTCTGATCTTAATGGATTTATAATTATCCCGCTCATAGTTTTCTTTTTAAGAAATCATTTTTTCAATGGGCACTACCAATATTCCTTCCGCTTCAAATCCTTTTAATTTTTCGATCACATCCCAAAAATCATTTTCATTTACTACACTTTGAATGCTGCTCCAGCCGCTTTCCGCCAGCGGCACAATCGTTGGGCTTTTCATTCCAGGCAATAATGCACAGATGTTTTTTAGCTGGTAATCCGGCGCGTTCATCATAATATATTTATTCTTTTTAGCTGCTTTTACGGCGTTAATCCGTAATAATAAATTATCAAGAATTTTACGTTCTTCCTGCAAAAGATTTTTGTTGGCGGCCAATACGGCTTCAGAATTTAATATTACTTCTACTTCTTTTAGTCCATTGGTAAATAAAGTGCTTCCACTACTTACCAGGTCGCAGATAGCATGAGCCAAACCTATACCAGGAGCTATTTCTACCGATCCGCTAATTTCATGAATTTCAGCTTTCACCTTATTATCATCCAAAAATTTTTGTAATAAAGTACTGTAAGAAGTAGCGATTTTTAAACCGTCTAAATCTTTGATACCTTCATATTTCATGCTTCCCGGAACGGCAACGCTTAAACGGCAACGTCCAAAACCCAGTTTATTAACTATGTCAATTTCCTTCCCTGTTTCATACAACACATTTTCGCCTACAATACCAACGTCTGCCACTTTATCAAAAACATATTGCGGGATATCATCATCGCGCAAAAAGTACGCTTCCAGCGGAAAATCTGCAGCAGTGGCTTTCAATTGCCTGTTGCCATTATTAAGTTCAATACCGCACTCTTTCAGCAGTTGTAACGACTGATCATGTAATCTTCCTGATTTTTGAATTGCAATTTTTAGCATTTTTATTTTTTTTAGAGCCTTTGTCGTCCTTCGACAGGCTCAGGATGGCAAAGGCAGTAAAATTAAAAAAGGCTCACTTTTCAGTAAGCCTTTTTTGAATTATGTTTATTACATACAAATCAACATAGCTTACCCGTTGGTAAAAAAATGGTGAT
>JAHEZA010000603.1 GCA_023251335.1 Chitinophagaceae bacterium
TATCAGGGTTTAAGAAATGGGCTAAGTGTAGATCAGTTAGGCAAAGATGCAAATAAAGTTGGTAATAATTCTCATGTTGGTGCAAGATGGGCATCCCCTTCTATGGGTGGCATTCCGGATTATCTTTCTACTTCACAAAATGTGATGGCTACAGCAGAAGCTTATTTTTTAAGGGCTGAGGGAACTTTACTTGGCTGGAATATGAACGGTATTGCTAAGGATTTGTATAATGAAGGCATTACAAACTCTCTTGCCCAATGGGGTATTACAGATGCGACGATAGTTAATAATTATGTTAACAGTATAAGTACACCTGTGCCGCCGGACGATTATCTTAATTCACCGGCGATGACCAACATACCTGTAAAATTTGGAACCGGTCTTGCTGAACAAAAAGAACAAATTGCTACTCAGAAATGGCTGGCACTTTTCCCGGATGGCATGGAAGCCTGGGCTGATTATAGGAGAAGTCATGTTCTCAAACTTTACCCGGTTGTCAATTCGGATAATCCTGATATTACAAATACCAGCACACAATGGATCCGGAGAATTCCTTTCCTCCTTTCGGAAACACAAAATAATGCAGCGGCAGTTGAGGCGGCCGTGCCATTACTAAATGGCCCCGATAAGGTTACCACACCGCTTTGGTGGGATAAAAATTAATTTCATAATCCTATAATTATTTCTAAAAGATTCCATTTGTAACACAAATGGAATCTTTAGTTTTGGGCATTGCGCTTTTAAAATAAAATCTGCATTATGTCAACATTTTTGAGGAATATTTTTCTCTTTATTTTAATATGCCTGGTTTTTGGTTGTCGCGATAATACTTCTCACTTATTTACAAGTCTCGATGAAGGACGGACAGGAATCGACTTTAAGAATACTATTTTCGAAGGCGAAGCATTGAATGTGCTGAATTATACCTACTTCTATAATGGTGGAGGAGTGGCTATCGGAGATATAAATAATGATGGTTTGCCCGATATTTTATTCACGGGCAACATGGTCAGGAACAGATTGTTTTTAAATAAAGGCAATTTTAAATTTGAAGATATTACCGAAAAAAGCGGAATCGCGGATAAGCAAGGATGGTGTACAGGAGCCACTATGGTAGATATTAATGGAGATGGTAAGTTAGACATTTACATTTGCCGTAGCGCTGATATTAATCGTGAGAGAAGAAAAAATTTATTGTTCATCAATAATGGGAACCTGACATTCAAAGAAGAAGCCGAGAAATATGGTTTGGCAGATGTGGGGTATTCAACACAGGCTGCTTTTTTTGATTATGATAAAGATGGCGATTTGGATTGTTTTATCACCAATCACTCCTTAAAGCAATATACAACCGGGGCACAGCAACATCCCGAATTTCGTAATCAACGAAATCCTGAATTTGCTGATAAATTATACCGTAATGATAACGGGCATTTTACAGATGTGAGCAAAGAGGCTGGTATCACTTCTAATGTGTTTACGTTTGGATTAGGCGTGTCGGTTTCGGATATTAACAACGATGGATGGCCGGATATTTATGTAACCAATGATTTTAGTGAGCCAGATTATTTATTTATTAATAATCGTAATGGTACTTTCAGCGAACAATTATCAAAACAAATGGATGAAGTTCCTTTGGCTTCAATGGGCTGCGATGCCGCAGATTATAATAATGACGGATTTGTTGATTTACTGACGTTGGATATGTTACCCGAAAGTAATGAAGGCCAAAAAATGCATAATGGGGCAGAAAACTATGATAAATTTCAATACCTCTTTAACCAGGGATTTTATTATCAATACAGCCGTAATATGCTGCAAAAGAATAATGGTGACGGAACGTTCAGCGAGATTGGGCAATTAGCAGGCGTGTCTAATACTGACTGGAGCTGGAGTGCATTGTTCAGTGATTTCGATAATGATGGAAACAAAGACGTTTTTATAAGTAATGGATATGTAAAAGATTATACCAACATGGATTTTTTGAAGTCCTCCATGAATAGTGTTATACAGGCCAGACAAGGAGGAGGGCCGGCAACTTCAGAAAAGGATTATATCGATGAAATGCCAACCAATGAAATTCCGGATTATATCTTCCAGAATAAGGGGGATCAAACTTTTACCAACCGTTCGAATGAATGGGGATTTGACCAAAAAACGGTTTCATCCGGTACTGCCTACGCTGATTTGGATAACAATGGAACTATGGACCTGGTGATAAATAACATAAACGGGCTGGCTGGTATTTATAAAAATAATAGTGGAACGCTGCTGAAAAATAATTACCTAAAAATAAAATTGACTGGAGATTCAAAAAAT
>JAHEZA010000604.1 GCA_023251335.1 Chitinophagaceae bacterium
AAGCAGGTGAATCTTCAGCCCGCCTTCAGCTTCACTCATTAATGCTTCTGCCGGGTGCATATAGTTTTTCCTGGTATAGTTTCTTGCCAGCAAAAAAGTTGCTTCGTCATATCCCTGTTGAAATTGTAAATCCCTGCTTAAGTCCCTTGCCTGTTTCGACATTAATGCCCCACTGTCAAAAATATTATTTTTAGCAGCCATTTTGAAAATATAAATGGTATCTATTTGCAATAAAATGCGCACCCGGTTAGTATCGCGGGCACTGTTTTTATATACATTAAGCAAACTGTCCAGGTCGCCGCTCTTTACCTGGCTAGTGGCTGTGAATGATACTATTTGCAACAGGAATATAAAAAACGTATATTTTAAAATCTTTAGCATAAACTACCGCTTACAAATGATAAATTATATGACATTAAAACCTTTATATAAATGAGCAATATACTTTTTTCCATTCTGCAAAGAGGTAATATCTGCAATAACAGTCTTCAGAAAGAAATTTATTACAAATCAAAAGACAATAGTATTCTCATACAACGGTGTGTAAAAAGAATATACAACTTATAGAAACCAAAAAATAATATTCTATCGCTAAATACGGCATCATAGGAATTAATCACAAGATAAAAACATTTATGCGCCAATCTTTATTTTTAAACTGATGCTCACCATCCAGCTGCGAATAAATTTGCCCGCTTAATACAAAGATCTATTCCAAAAGAAATTGAAATTTTACAGAAATCCTTTTTTATTGCCACCAACATTTCAGAATACGAAATACACGCTCCATTTTAGTGGAACCACGAAATGTCGCTGTTAAGAAAATGACGAAAACTGCATAACTCTTTGTTTTTAAGTGACCTAAGATTCAGGCACAATATTGGAATTGGTACCACCAAAATTATTGAACATGAAATCAACTGAAAATTTTATATCGCGTGCCACCCAACAAAAGACAAGCGACAACCAATTAATTTTTGAGATCAACTCGTTGCAACAGCTATCTGAAAATAATCCGGATTATTTCAGGACGCCAAAGAGTATGGATGAATTTACCATTATCTGGATGATAAAAGGAAATGGCGTTTACCATATTGATTTGCAAAGCAACCCCTTTCACGACAATAGCATCTTATTCATAAAGCCCGGGCAGATGCATCACCACGAACTAATTGATAAGCCCGTTGGGTATTCAATTTCATTTTCTGAATCGTTTCTTTCTATGGAAAGCCAGGAATTAAATTCCATTTATCATACCAGCATTTTCAAGATGTTCGCCGTTACAAAAGCGATTTCAATACATATTGAAACGTTGCCGGATATGGAGAATATCGCCGAAAAAATGGTGAAGGAATTTGAAGACAATAATCTATTCCGCACAGAAATTTTAAGAAGGTATTTCAAAATCTGGCTGATATATATCACCCGCCAGTTAGAAGGAAATGTTGAATGGATCCGGCCAACGAGAAATATCGAAATGGTGCAACAGTTCATGGGCTTACTGGAAAAGAATTATAAGAAACAAAAAATGGTTTCAGATTACGCATCGATGCTTTCTGTAACTCCTAATTATTTAAATGAAATTATTAAGAAGACAACAGGCTATGCCGCGGGACATCACATCCGGCAGCGAATTGCACTTGAAGCGAAACGCCAGGCAAGGTATTCCGGCAATTGCATGAAAGAAATTGCTTATTTCCTGGGGTTCGTTGATATGGCACACTTCAGTAAATTTTTCAAAAATGCAACGGGGATGAATTTTACCGATTTCAAAAAAGAAAAGTTTGTTCTCGCATCTTCGTTTTAAAAAAACTATTATCTACTTTCGTTTTTATTGAGCACCTTGGTAAAAGATAATAATGAAGATCGACTCCGCATTATTTATCGAAAAGTAAACAATTATTTAAAAAGCACAGAATTATGGAAACAAGATTTAAAATGGGTGAAGTACAACCCGAAGCGTACAAAATATTATTCGAAATGAACAAATATGTTCTTCAGTCAAAAATTGACAAGCTGCAAAGGGAAATGATAAAAATAAGGGCCTCACAAATTAATGGTTGCGCCTATTGTGTAAGCAGTCATGCAAGAGATGCAAGAAAGCTGGGCGAAACTGAGCAAAGAATTTATTTAATGAGCTTGTGGAGAGAAGCTCCCAATGTGTTTACCGAAGAAGAGCAATTGATTCTTGCGATCACGGAAGAAGTTACTTTAATCAATCAACATGGCTTAAGCGATGAATTGTATGATAAAGCCCTCAAACTTTTTGGTCAGGAAAAAACGGCACAGATAATCGTGACAGTGATTACCATCAATTGC
>JAHEZA010000131.1 GCA_023251335.1 Chitinophagaceae bacterium
AATCTTTCCCTTGCCTCTTCCGCCCGCATGTATCTGCGCCTTGATAACCGCAAACTTGCTTCCATATTGGCTATTGATAAACCGGTAAGCATCCTCTGCCTCAGAAACTGTACTACAAGCTATACCTTCCTGTACCGGAACGCTGTATCTTTTCAACAATTCTTTTGCCTGGTATTCATGTAAATTCATATTGTAAAATTTCACGCGAAGATAAACTCAAAAAATTTAATTGCTTTACTTTCGGCTTATGAAACATACTTTATTTCTACCGATAATACTGCTTTTTATTTTTTCATGTACCACATCAAAGCAAATTATTTTACCAGGAAGAAAGGCTACATCGTTATCTGGCAATCAGTTTTATAAAAGCGTATTCGCCGCAACAGAGAATGAACGCGAAAGTTCAGCCAGAAATGAAATCCTGGACGGAAATATTCCTCAATTCCTGAGAAAAATGATAAAAATAAAAACCTCCATTACTACAGATGATGGTAAAATAATTCACGCTTTTTATTTTGTAACACCAGATTATCTTTCTATCGGCTCAGACGAAGACTTTGCCCGGATTCCGCTTACGCCAATAACCGCACAACAAATTGCCGACAGCCTGCACTGCTTTTTGCCCACAAGAAAAATAGTGAATGATATTTATAAAGCGTCCAAAATAAAATTGGAACCTGTTCCCATGTATGCATTTCGCGACAGTGCAGTTACCATGTATCAGCACAACCTTATTATCGAAGGCCAGAGAAAATTACGCAAAGGTTTGATATCAGGAATCAAAAAAGATGTGATAATCACAGACAGGCTTACACGTAGTTCAAAACCAAATCGCGTAGCTATTTATGGCTGGCACCAACTGGATGGAATACCGATTCAACCGCTATACACTGGCCATGTAAACTGGTATGTTGACTATAGCCACGGCATCCGGCTCATTTACAGAACAATCTATGTGAATAAAAAGCCCATGGATTATATTGATGTTTTGAAAGATAAAACGCTTAGAAGATTGCTGTGCGATGAAGATTTTTGCGACTGTTACCGATATGATACGACGGAACCGAACTTACCCGGTTTAAATTAAAACAGTAAAGAAAAAGTAGTTCCTTCACCTTCGATGGAATGCACGTGTATGGTTCCTTTATGGAGCATCATGATTTGTTTGGACAGGCTCAGTCCAATACCACTCCCTGTTTTCTTGGTGCTGAAAAACGGTATAAAAATATTTTCCTGAACATCCTCAGGAATACCTGCCCCGTTATCCGTAACATTTATAACTACTTTTTTCTTACCGGATAACGAAGCAGACAAAACAATCCTTGCGGCAACTTTGTCCTTCAACGCGTCCTTAGCATTAATCACCAGGTTGATTAGAACCTGTTCTATAAGACTCGGATCTACTTCCACGGACAAACTCGTATCCTTCAAAATAATATCCATCTCAATGTTTTTCGGTTCCAGCGTAGGCTGCATCAACTGGTACAGGTTTTCAAAAAGATCGCGCACATATACTTTCTGCAGGTTCGGTTTTATAATCTTATTAAGATTGCGATAAGATTCAGCAAATTTTAATAATCCCTCACTCCTTCTTTTGATAGTTTCAATACCAAGTTCCAGGTCATGAAGCCCTCCGTTATTGTTATTGAGATCGGCCATTGATTTTTCCAACCTGTTTTTCAACGTATCAGCGAGCGATGAAATGGGCGCTACGGAATTCATAATTTCATGCGTCATCACACTCAATAATTTTTGCCATGCTTTCGATTCCGTTTCATCAAGCGCTTCGTTGATGTTTTGAAAAGCTATCAGCATAAATTTTTTATCGCCGGTTTGAAAGGCCGTTGCCGACAGTAATATCTTAAAAGAACTTTTTTCCAGGTGAACCGTGGCAATTTTACTTTCAGCCGGTTTCAAAGAAATAACTTCCCTGTATAATTCTTCGTCCCTTTTTTCCAGCGATTGAATCGTTTTTAAATAGGGTAATTGCAAGAGCCTTTTTAACGATTCATTCATCCAGATTATCTCCCCGGTTTCATAACCATAAGACAAGATACCTGTGTCAACGAGTTCCAATATCTTCTGCAGGTATTGGCTTGTAGTTTCTTTTTCTTTGCTGATATCTTTAAAGGTATCCGTGATTTGATTAAAGCCTTTTCGTAATGGCTGCAACTCAACAGGAGCATGCTTTACATCAAAATACCTTGAAAAGTCACGATAATGCACCGACTCTGCAAACTCGCTCAATTCTTTATGAGCTTTAAATTGAAACCGATACAGTTCAGCCAATTGATAAATAAACACGGGCATTAATAATACAAGATAAATCTGTGGCCCTTTAATAAATAAATAAGACAAGGCCATCATGGAGATGACCAACAAAAGTATTCTGATAAGTATTCTGAATTCTAAGCGTTTTAGCATTTTGAATTTTTATTTTTACCAATCCCCTGTACCTCATAACTGATACCTCATATATCATACTTACTCAATCTCCTGTAAAGCGCAGTCCGTGTAAGCCCCAGTTCTTTTGCTGCCCGGCTGATATTACCGTTGTGCTTTTCTATTACGCGCAGGATGGTATTTTTTTCTACTGAACTTAAATTCAAATCTTTTGCTTCCTGCTTTTCAGACACCGCCGATTCAATAGGAGAAAAAATAAGGTCGTCCGACGAAAGCGTTTGTTCTTCGGACATGATTAGCGCTCTTTCCATGGTATATTGTAGCTCACGCACGTTTCCCGGAAAAGGATATTGATTTAATTTTTCTATAGCCGAACTATCGAATTCAGGTGTCGGTTTCAGATATTTTTTCGCATAAATGTTTGCAAAATGTTTCGCCAGTAAAAGTATATCGGCCTCTCTCCTTCTCAACGCAGGCACCATGATTTCAACTGTGTTGATCCTGTAAATTAAATCCTTTCTAAACCGATTTTCATTCGCCAATTCCGTAATAGGCAGGTTGGTAGCGCATATCAGCCTGATATCAATGCTGACCGGAATGTTACTTCCCAGGCGGATTACCTGCCGGTTCTGCAAGACGCTTAATAATTTCGATTGTTGCTGCAACGTAATGTTTCCTATCTCGTCTAAAAACAGCGTGCCTCCATTCGCGGCCTCAAAACGCCCTTCTCTATCCTCTCCGGCGCCGGTAAACGAACCTTTCTTGTGACCAAACAATTCACTCTCAAAAAGTGATTCCGTCAAAGCGCCAACATCTACTTTTATAAAAGCTCTTTTAGAACGAAAAGAATTTTCATGTATCGCTTTTGCTATCAAATCCTTACCGGTTCCGTTTTCACCAAGTATCAGGATATTAGCATCAGTTGGCGCAATTTTTTCTATTTTAAAAAAGATATCTTTCATCGCCTGCGAAGAGCCTAACAGTTCCTTTCCTAAAACAGAAGTTTCCCCGACCGAAGACGCTTCACCGGTTTTACCTTTTCCTCTTAACGTAGTTTTTATTGTCTCCAGCAATTTCTCATTATGCCATGGCTTTACCATAAAATCCGTCGCACTTTCCTTGAGAGAGCGAACGGCAAGGTCTATGTCGCCATAGGCTGTGATCATGATTACATCAGCGTTTGAGCCAAATTCCCTTATTTTTTTCAACCAAAATATTCCTTCATTGCCGGTATTGATAGAACTGTTGAAATTCATATCAAGTAATATCAGGTCAAAATTTTGTTTGGCTAAAAGAGACCGGATATTTTCCGGGTTCTTCTCCGTCACCACTTCCTTTACTTCAGTTTTCAGCAACAATTTTACAGCGGTTAACACATCCGTATCGTCATCAATAATTAATATGGTCGCATTTCTTACATTCATTCAGAAAAACATTTTAAAAATAAAAAAGAAATATCAGCTTTAAAGTACACTATTTCCAACATCTGTAACAAAAGAAATTAATTCCGCCGAAACAGAAAACAGGTCTATTTGCCTGCCTTTGCCGGTAGGCAGGTTTATTCACTGTTCAACTTCAATTTTACGTCTATCCATTCCAGTCATATCTCTGTTCCCTGTTTCAGTAAACCAGTCTGCTTACCGGCAGGCAGGCAAAAAACTACGATTTTTTATTTTCGCTCCCGATGGAGACCGGCACAAATTAGCTGATTGACTATTTATCATATCAGCTAATTCTTTGCAAGATTAATCATTTTACAAATAATTTGTTTCCGGTTTCACTTAATATTTTCAAAGTACTACACAGTGTCTCAAAAACGGATATCGACTGTATCATAAGCGTACACCACATTTCAAAGGCATTTCTATGTTTCATTGATTAGCAGCCAGTTATGTTTTGGCACGCGTTTGTAATCAATAATTGTAGAAAAATAAAAAATGGTTTTCAAAAAAATTGTAACAAAACAAAAATGAAAACCGTATAAGAAATCAATTATAAACTTTTAAAATTAAAAATCATGAAACTTCAATCAAACAATTTGTTGGAAACACTAACAAGCAATGAAATTAAATCTCTTGCAATCCAGGTAAAAGAAACCGTTTGCAAAAATTTTGCGACACAAAGAAAAAGGACTTTTACCGCGGCTGATCTGTGGAATATTCAACGCCGCAAAAGAAATTTAATGACAAGGAAACTTTCTTTTTAACCCCCGGTTTAAAAAAATTTAAAAATAAAAAATCATGAAACTTCAATCAAACATTAGCCACCGCATTTTAGATTCTTTGACACGCGATGAAATCAAAAATCTGACAATAGAAACAAAGGAAACCTTAGCACCGGGATTTTTAAAAGAAAGAAAAAGAATTTTTACGGCTGCAGATTTATGGAATATTCAAGCTAAGAAAAAGAGGGCTGCCTACAGAAGGGCGTATCTTTAAAACGGATTTAGCTTGCTGTATCAGAAATGAACGGTAGTTGTATCAAAAGCGAACACCTTAAAAAAAAAATCTTTCTTAATTCGTTTAAAATCAAGTATATAAATAATGGCATGGCTTTATCTATTTATATAGAAATATATATCAAATTTCCGGTAGCAAAAGAAGAAATAAACAGTTTTCTTCTTTGCGACACTAAAAAAAGTATATGGACAGAGTAATTGAAAAAAAGAAATGGTCAACCAAAAGAATTCTGACAATTGCAGGGATTGTAGCGATAATTGCGCTAATAGCAGGAAGCTATTATTTTACATCAGGCAAAAGCAAATTAAATGTAGACACCGACCGCATAACAATCAGCGAAATTACAAAAGGAACTTTTCAGGAACGGATTCCTGTAAACGGAGTTGTTCTTCCTCTAACTACTATTTACCTGGATGCCGTAGAAGGCGGACGGGTAGAAGAAAAATTTGTGGATGATGGCACCGTGATGAAAAAGGGAGATCCAATCTTAAAATTATCAAATACAGACCTCCAACTTTCCCTGGTGACTCAAAAAACAAATGTTTATAACCTGCTTACCCAAATGCAAATTTCCAAAAATGCTGCAGAGCAAAATACGGTTAATAAGCTGAATTCGATGACCGATGTCGAAAGCTCATTAAAAGAAGCAAAACGGATTTATGATTTGGATAAATACTTATACGCGCAAAAAGCGATCGGTTCCCAGGAATACCAAAAAGCAAAAAACGATTTCGATTACTATACCCAAAAGAAAAAACTTAGTGAACAGGTACTACAGCAGGACTCTATTTCAACTGATCAGCAGTTAAAGCAGGCAAGGCAATTGTTTGAGGGATCTCAGAATGCTTTGAACGTGATGCAGCAAAAGGTAGGTGACCTGATCGTACGGGCACCTATTGACGGACAACTGACTTCGCTTGACGCCGAAGTAGGTCAGACAAAAAATAAGGGCGATCAACTGGGGCAAATCGACGTGCTAAGCGGCTATAAGGTGCGCGTAGATATTGATGAACATTATATTTCAAGGATATTTATTGGATTGAAAGGTCAATTTGATTTTGCAGACACTACTTATGACCTTGTAATAAAAAAGGTATATACGCAGGTAACCAATGGGCGGTTCCAGGTAGATATGGAATTTGTTGGAAAAGTACCAAAAGGAATCCGCCGCGGGCAAACGTTACAGATATTAGTAGCACTTAGCGAAGCAAGAACTGCAGTGCTGTTGCCGAAAGGTGGTTTTTATCAGCAAACCGGAGGTAACTGGATATTTAAAGTAAGTGACGATGGTTCCAAAGCCTATAAGGTAAATATACAGTTAGGAAATCAAAATCCCGATTTTTACGAAGTATTAGAAGGATTAAAACCTGGTGACAAAGTGGTAACCAGCAGTTATGAAAACTACGGAGATATGCAGGAGTTGATACTGAAAGGGAATTAGATACGCTGTAAAAAAAAGGTTGAAATAAAAACGCTACAACAGTTATAAAATTAAAACCTCAGTTATGAAAAAATTATTTTTAACCGATATACTGATTTCGGTTCTGGTCTTTGTTCTGCTGTTGATGCCATGGAACATCAATCTTGCCAGATCCGGTTGCAATGAATTTTTATCCAGGCCGGTTTGTAACAATTCATTAATTATGATACCAAATCGTATTTCCGAAAATTCAGCGCCGGCAACAGCTCAAGGCCTATTTCCCTTTGACGATCTAATAATCAAAATATAAACCTACACTTATTAAATTCAATTATTCAACTTAATCAAAAAACAAAACAAATGATAAAAATTAAAGACCTGGAAAAGATCTACCGCACCGAAGAGGTGGAAACCGTTGCGCTTAACAAACTTTCTTTTGCTGTCAATGACGGAGAATTTGTCGCCGTGATGGGGCCATCAGGATGTGGTAAGTCTACACTGCTTAATATTCTCGGATTGTTAGACGACCCGGATAGCGGAAGCTTTTTATTCAACGGAATAGAAGTAGCTGATTTCAACGAAAGAAAAAGAGCCGATCTACGAAAGAAAAACATTGGATTTGTGTTCCAAAGTTTCAACCTGATTGACGAACTG
>JAHEZA010000132.1 GCA_023251335.1 Chitinophagaceae bacterium
ATTTTTTTCTGCATATAATCTGTGGGCCTTGCGTTCACATTTCGCCGCCGCAGTGCATTTTCATCTATTTTCAATTTATAAAGTATCTTATCGTCGTCCTGCCGTGTAACCTCGCTAACCTGGCGATCCTCCCCTGCCTCCCTGCTCTCAAGAAGGCTGTTTGAATAATTGGTGAGAGGAAACACCACTGCAGAATCTTTGGAGACCGAAACAACTGCAATGGAATCTACATCACTGCGGTGCATGACTTTTAAAAGCGAATCCACTTCATCTCCTGTCGGATTCCTCAAAATTTGATCTCCTACGATAACCACTGTATCCAATCCGTCTTTGGTAGAAGTAAAATAGCCGGCATACCGGTTTCCTATTCCATTCAGGTCGCTTTCGAAAGTAAAATGAGTATTGCTATATTGAGTAGGATAACGAGCGTCACCAAATTTTAAATTGGTCAACTGGGTTACCTGGTTTAATGCTGCCGCATTTTTTGTTTCAAAATCGGTCACCATAAAAATATTGAACCGGTTAGGCATTAATGAGGTATCGCCTCCTCTCGTATCGGCCGATGGCCTGTTGCTCGAAAATAAAATTCCGGTTTTATTGGGGAAAGAAACAAAAGATGGATCCAGTTCATCATATACATCATCGGTAATTTGTCTCACTTTTTCATTTTCAATATCATAAACATAAATGTCGGTGTGGCCATTGTTGACCGCACTGAAAAGAAGTGTTTGGCTGTTGATCATATATTTCATATCCACCACCTGGTCAAAGAATTTGGTAAGATCTCTTTTATAGGGTTTTACCTTTGTAATCACATCGTAAACAAATAGTTTAATTCTGCTTTCTTCTTCGTAAAGCACTGCCAGCCTTGTGCCTTTAGGGTCCCAGGCTATGATGGGATAACTGGGATTCATTTCGTCCAGTTTGCTCCTAACTCCGAATTTCAATAAGGTTTTATCATCGTAGCCATCATTATAAACAACCCTGTACTGGCCCTTTTTATATTTCACTACAGAGTAAGAATAATTCCTTTTATTGGGGTTTACGTTAAAATGATAATAGTCAATTTGTTTACCTACCGTAAAGTCTGTGATCTCACTTCCCTTGGGATTATTTTTACGGCGGCTGACATCATTTTCATATTTGTCCTGCTGATATTGCATAAAATCTGCAAGGAGATCTTTAAGATTATTCCTGTGGGTAACCTGTTGCGTGGCTTTCTTCAAGCTTTTATAGATTCTTGCGAGATACAAAAGATAGGTAGTGTTTTCCCTTTTATATTTCTCTTCTATATAGTACCAAAACGCATGCCCTGCCAGCAGTGGCTTTTCAAAAGCAAACTGGTTAAAGTTTTTGTACTTGCCACTTAATATTTCATTCTTCAGTTCGTCGTCAAGTTTTGTGCTCCAGTTTTGTCCGGCATAGGCTATGTATCCGTCCGTAAGCCATTCGGGCAGGTCTAGCAGAGCCGCATTGCCTGCCACTTCTCCCAGGTCCTCGCCAAATAAAAGATTCTGGACCAGGATACTGGCGATACCCTCCCTGATCTGCCGTCTGAGGTCGTCGTGATTGCCATTGAAATAAACTATCATCTTATTGTTTACCAGTTTGGTAAGCCCCCCGGCTACCTGCCACTCAGTTCCCAGCCCAACGTTACTTTGCTTCATGTCGCTAAAGCTATTATAGATCAGGATATTGGCCCGCCGCTCTAAATTAAATTCTACAAACCGTTCAATACCTGGCAATTCTTCTTCAGCCACTTGAGCAACAAATTTTGCGAGCTCCTGCCCGTCTTGATTGAAATAGGAATTAAAATTTCTGGTCTGGTAATATTGCCATTTGAATTTTTTAAATTGTAGCCGGTTTCTTCCGTAAAGCACAGAACTCACCTGCGCACTGGCGAAGCCAGCAAAAACAAATAAAAGAAGCGATAGGACAAATATTTTTTTGTACATTGATTTCTTGTGATCTTGCATGCGCGTTAAGTTAAAATCGCCTAAAATTAATCGTTTCAGATTAATCAGTGAAATGAATTTAAAAGGACACAAAATAGCAATATGTTTCAAATAAAAGCTTTTCTCTTTAACCCGGTGCAGGAAAACACCTACCTGCTCTACAACGAATACAACGAATGTATCATTATTGACCCCGGATGTTATTTTGATGAAGAAAAAGAAATACTGAAAGCTTTTATTAATCTTAACAAATTACGACCCAAATTTCTCCTCAATACCCATTGCCACCTTGACCATGTATTTGGCAATAAATTTATAGCAGATGAATATAAGGTAACGTTAAAAACGCATCCCCTTGAAAAATCTGTTCTTAATATGGCGCCGGCATCAGGATTAATGTTCAATCTGCCCTTTGACAACTACCAGGGCGATATTATTTTTCTTGAAGAAGGGGATACAGTTATGTTGCAGGACGACAAACTGGAAGTAATTCATGTACCTGGCCATTCCCCCGGAAGTATTTGTTTTTATTGTAAAAAACAAAACTTTATTATAGGAGGCGACGTGCTTTTTCAAAACAGTATTGGCCGTACCGATCTGCCTTATGGAAGCCACGAAGACCTGATAAAAAATATCAAAGAAAAACTCTTCAAATTACCTGGGAACGTAACAGTTTATCCCGGCCACGGCTCCTCTACTACGATTGGAGAAGAAATAAAGGGTAATCCATTTTTACGGTAATCCTGAACCTTTTTAAAGCAATCAGTAAACGAATAAATTCTCACGATTTGTGTTTTCCAGATTTTTAAGCGGCAATGGTTGTAGTTGAACCTTCATCTCCGTAAATAGCCCTGCTGGCTTCGTCTTTTGCATGTCTTATCAATAGCCTTATTGAAGCAAACAGTATGGAAAAAATCAGCCCAACAAAAAATCCTATTATTCCATAAATCAAAGCGGACTTGTTCTGAACATCATAAGGAGGATCGGGATAGTCTAATACTTTCATTACAGGCGTGGCTTTTTGTAGTTTATAGGAAGCATTTTGCTGGTTGGCCACGGCTACTGCATACTGTTGCCGAAGCATTTGTTTATCAGTAACCAGGTTTTCAGCCGGAACCCTGAATTCCATCTTTGCAGTATTTGTAAATAAGGTTGTCTTATCCAAGGCTATTAGCTGGTTATCTTTTGAATGAATCACCTTACTAAGCGAATCGACCTTGCTGGTTGCAAATTCAAAATCCGTTTTTGCTTTTTCACGTTTCAGATCAATATAAAATTTTGATATTTTGTTGATAAACCCATAGCTAATAGTACTTACCAGTTCGGGGCTTCTACCCTTAAAGGTTAAAACAAAACTATTATTTTTATTAATCGAAGCATTCAGCCCATCATTTAAGACCCTTGCGGCCCAAGCTATTAATTCCCTTTCAGACACAGGGTTGTCAATTTTCGGTTCCAGGAAACTCCTGTGATTATTGATATCATTCAGTAGCAGTTCCGCGATTGTTTTATTTCCCCGGGATGAATCTTTGATGGCGGCCACTTCTTCGCGCGTAGTGCGGCTCATGGCCAGTTCCACAATATTCACCGCAGCATCATCAGTGAAGGACTTTGAATCACTACCACCCCCACTGAATAAGGCACTCAATGCTGAGGATGCCGACGAATTATCAGTACCACTTGTTAATGGAAATATAGTTGCGCGGGATGTATATGTTACGGGAGTTTTTAACGCATACAATGCCCCAACAGCCGCAAAGAGTAGGGAGACAACCAAGGCCAAAAACTTACGCTTCTTTAACCTTTCTATAAATTCTATCGTTAGTTCCTGCGATGTCATGTGAACTAAAATATTTTGGATAATAAATAAACGGTCACAACCGGAATAACCGTTAATAAACTCGACACAATAATAGAAGAGGCTATTTTTGATTGAGGTTTAACCGGAACTGTAATCACACTACCTGCTGTAACTTTTGGATAAAAGTGCAAAAACATAAAATTCGTTGTTTTCTGGCTTTTACCATTAGCATGCGTTACATAAACCCGTTTACGCCATGGGTTTACACCAAACCCACCTGCTTTATCAATGTAATAGCCCATCTTGGTGTGTTCTTTATCAAAGAATATTTTTAATTGATTTTGAACCGCTCCTGTTACCGAAACTACCTGGTCTAACCTGGGAACGTAAATCACATCGCCTGCCTGCAACACCATATCATATTTGGAATCAGGGTTCCCGATCGCTTTTGCAAGATCAATACTGATCGCCTCGACCCCGGCAGGATTCAAACTATCAACCACATTTTTAAAATTTGCCGTGTCTTTCAATCTGTAAAGAATGGCGCCATTTGCGTTAGAATTTTCGCGAAGCCCCCCTGTTCGCGTAATAAATGAAGATAAATGTTCTTTTTCATCAAGCTTAGGATAAGTGCCGGGGTATAATACCTGTCCTTCCAATCTTACGTTTTCCTGCAAATTGAATTTAGGATTTTTTCGTACGAACACCTGGTCATACGGTTTTAGTTTCACCTTTTCAACGGTAGAATCCAGGTCAAGGTTTTGGCTGATTGCATAACTTCTTTCAACTGTGTGTGTGGGTTTGATGCCCCGTTGCGAAGAGTCAATATCTACAATACTTGAAACAATAATACTTCCATATTCGGCCGATGGTTTAAGGCCATCTGCAAAATATAAAAGGTCTTTCAAGGTCATGCCTCCATATTTCTGGTAACTGCCCGGTTTGCGCACCTCGCCTTCGATGGTAATAAATTGCCTGTCCGAAAATTGATTCTTATTAAAAACCTCAATAATATCATTTGCTTCTATTGGTATGTTGTATTTACTTTCCAGATTTTTGTTCATGTCTGAAAGGCTCACTTCTATTTTATCAGACCTTAAATTGGTAGAATCTCCCGCGCCTTTGTAAACATAAGCCCTATCTAAAAATGAATTGGGAGTAATTCCGCCCGCACGATTGATGAGATCAAATAAGCGGTCTCCTTTCCTTACTTCATATACGTTTGGATAAGCTACTTCTCCCTTTACGATTACTTTGTTGCTCAAGCCGGGATTGATTGCATTTATTTCCACTACATCCCCGTCGAGCAAAAACTCGTCGCTACGCATACTATCATTTCCATTGTTTATAGCATTCAGATTTACAGTTTTAATTATTTGCTTTTCGCCTGTATTTCTAATAATCATCGTGCCGGATGCATAAGCGTCTGGCGTAAAACCACCCGAATAATTTAAGAGCGACTCCAGGCCTTCTCCTTTTTTTAACTGGTAATACATAGGTCTTTTAAACTGGCCTATTGCCTGCACTTTCTTGTCATAAAAAGGTACAATAATAAAGTCATTATTTTCCAGGTAAAGATGCTTGCCAAAATCTCCTGTACTCAGGTATCTATACACATCCACTGAGTCTATTGTTTTTCCATTCCTGGAAATAAGGATGTTACGAAGGTTTCCGTACTGCGTAACACCGCCTGCCATGGCTATAATATTTAGTGCGTTTGTAAATGCTGAAACAACCATTGGCCCGGGTCGTTGCACATTTCCCGAAACCTGTACTACGATTGAACGCGGCTGGCCCAATGTGACCGAGATATTCGTAGAGTGAGGAATTACTTTTTTAAACCTCCCGATGACAACTGAACGTGCATTTGTAAACGAAAGGCCCTGCACGGTAATTTTCCCCAGGCCCTGTGGAAAAATCGAACCATCGCGCGCCACAATATAATCCTGCTCAAAATCTGCACCTCCCCAAAGCGAAACGATGATGTGGTCACCAACTCCTATTGGATAGTCTGCTGGCGGAGTAGAAAGTTCAGCAAGTTGTAATATCTGGCTGTTTTGAAAAAGATTGCTGCCGTAAACAGATTCGGGACCTGCTAATGCACTCTTAATATTATCTTTTTGAGTACTATCTTTAATGATAATACTTTTATTGCTATTCTCCTGATCTGATTTATGAATATCCTCTCCCGGCTTTTGTGCCTGCTGATTATTATCCTTCAGGTAGTTCATCAAATCAGAGGGGTTAACATTTTTTAAGGCGTTTGGATCAATGGGTAAATCGCCCTGCTCGGTAGGAACCTGGGCAAAAGCCGTATTAAAACAAATCAGGGAAAAAAATAGCGAAAACAGTAATAGGGGTACGGTTTTCTTCCAGGAGAAACCTCTTGTAAGCAGACTCATTATTAGGGGGTTAATGTGTAATACCTGGATTAACGTTCAAACGGGGCGTTTTATTTTATGGGTGCATTGAATGCATTTTTGAATTGCTGCCATATCTCATTTACTATATCAGCGGCGGGTTTAATATCGTTGATTAAAGCGCTTACCTGGCCTATTTCCAGTTCGCCTTCTTCCAGGTCTCCTTCAAACATTCCTTTTTTTGCCCGGCCTCTTCCAAGCAAATTTTTTAAATCTGCTACAGCGGCATGATTTTGCAGGGCTTTTAGTATTTCCTGGTAAAAATGATTCTTCATCATACGCACCGGCGTTAGTTCTTTAAGCGTCAGGATGGTTTCTCCCTCGCCTGAATTGATTACCGCGTTTTTAAAATTGATATGCGATGATGCTTCTTCGCTTGCTACAAACCTGCTTCCTATTTGTACGGCTTCAGCACCGAGCACCATGGCGGCCAGCATTTGCCGCCCCGTTGCTATTCCTCCGGCTGCAATAACGGGAATCGAAACCGATTCACATACTAACGGTATCAGCACCATACTGGTAGTTTCTTCCCGACCATTGTGGCCACCTGCTTCAAAACCTTCTGCTATTACCGCATCGCAGCCTGCCTGCTCAGCTTTTAGCGCAAAACGCTTACTGCTTATTACATGGATCACTTTTATTCCATGCTCTTTTAAGATGGGCGTATAAGTGGCAGGATTGCCAGCAGAAGTGATTACAATCTTTATTTTCTGTCGAAAAATAATTTCCAGATGCTTTTCTACA
>JAHEZA010000133.1:0-3379 GCA_023251335.1 Chitinophagaceae bacterium
ATGCGCTGAAGGAATTTCCGTTTGTGAGTATCGGCATTTTTCAACCTTCCATTATCAGCGGCAGCAGGATTGAAAACAGAACATTTGAAAAAATAGCCCAGGCAATAATGGACCTGATTTCTTTTTCATTTTTGGCCCATTAGAAAAATATAAAGCAATCGGAGCAGATAATATTGCCAGGGCGATGGTAAATGAAAGTAAACAAAAAAATTCCGGAGTTCATTATTACAAGTATAATGAGATGATGGACCTGGCGCGTCTTAGTTTATAGTTTTAATTCTTTTCAGCAGTAGTATATTTATTATAGTTACCGACTGCGCCAGTAAAGCAACATATTTTACAGATTCTTATCTTGCGAGCAATATAGAGCCTTTGCGTTAAGGCTTCTACCTTAAACCTTGGTTTTTAAAATGGGTCTACATCAGCAACAACAACCACACTCCTGAATTTTTTTTGAGACTTCAACAGATCAATATGGTTGCTGAGTACTTTCTTTTGAACTTTTAGAAGAGTTGCATTCTGTTGCAGTTTTATCAATATCTCCATCAGGTACATGTTTCTAACCCGATTGATGACAGGCGCTGCCGGGCCTGCGATATTAGTAAAATCTTTTTCTAAAGAATTTCCGAAAGCATCTGCAGCTTCCATTACGATTTCTTTCAGTTTATGTTTTAGGGTGACACGAATTAATCTACTGAAAGGAGGATAAAAAAATTGTTTTCGCATCTCCATTTCAAATTCATAAAAGCGGAAGTAATCATGTTGCTGCACAAACAACAGAACGGGGTGATTTGTTTTAGATGCCTGGATAAGCACCAGCCCTCTTTCCTGTTTTCTTCCGGCTCTGCCGCTCACCTGTTCCATCAGTTGAAACGCTCTTTCATTAACCCTGAAATCGGCAAAACTCAACAAGCCATCTGCATCCAGAACGCCGACCAGGCTTACTTTTTCAAAGTCCAGGCCTTTCACCACCATCTGCGTTCCTGCTAATATATCGATGCGATGTTGCTCAAATAATTTGATCAATGTATCGTGCGCATTTTTTCCTTTTACTGCATCTACATCCATGCGTGCTATCCTGTTGTTTGGGAAATCTTCGGTTAATTCTTCCTCTATTTTTTCTGTTCCAAAGTTTTTCTCCATCCAATTCACACTTCCACATGCAGGGCACGCAGTTGGTTTGGGGTACGTATTGCCACAATAATGACAATGTAATTTATTTGAATATTTATGCAACGTTAGTGTAACGGCGCAATTTTCACATTGTGGAATAAATCCGCACGTACCGCAAATTAAAAAAGGAGCATAACCCCGCCGGTTTTGAAAAAGTATTACTTGTTTATCATTGTGTAAAGTTGTTTCGATGGCTGCTTTTAATTGAGGCGAAATCATCACCTTTCCCTTTTTGGAAGCGGCTACAGTTTTCGTATCTATTATATTAATTTCAGGTAATTGTGTTCCTCCGAATCTTTCCAACAGCCTAACCAAAGCGTATTTATTTTTTTGAGTATTGTAATAACTTTCCAACGAAGGAGTAGCGCTACCCATTAAAACTTTCGCGTTAAAAAGTGACGCATAAAAAATGGCTGCATCGCGTGCATTGTAGCGTGGCGCAGGATCTTGCTGCTTAAAAGAGGAGTCGTGCTCCTCATCAATAACAATAAGCCCGAGGTTTTTAAATGGAAGAAACAAAGCGCTTCGTGCGCCGAGAATAATTTTTAGTTCACCCGTTTTTATTTTATTCCAGATTTCGATTCTCTCGTTATTATTAAACTTAGAATGATAGATAGCAATATTGCCTCCGAAATAAAGTTGCAGCCTTCTGATAATCTGTGCCGTTAACGTAATTTCAGGAAGAAGATACAGCACTTGTTTTCCCTCGTTCACAAATTTTTCTATTTCCTTAATATAAAGTTGCGTTTTTCCACTGCTTGTGACGCCGTGAACCAGGCATACTTCTTTTTGTTCAAATGCTTTATCAATTTCATTCAAAGCGATTTTCTGCGCATCGTTCAAATCAAAGTTCACTTCCATTTTCTTTGGTAAAGATTGAATACGATCGGTACTTCGCCTTTGTATGAGCAGAATATTTTTATCTGTTAAACCCTTCAACTGCGCTGCGCTGGCGCCTGATTTTTTTAGCAACTCAGTTTGTAACACCTCACCTTTTGTTTTGGAGAGATGTAAAAAACTTAATAGCAATTCCATTTGTTTTGGCGCCCGCGTTAAGGAATCATCCATTAACGCAGTCATTTTCTCGTCTGACGAAAATTCAGGATTCAGCAAAACAAAATTTTCCTTTTTCTCTTTGTATTTGTCCGTAAGCGATTCCCAGACAAAACAAACTCTTTTCTCTATGAGTCTTTTAATTAACGGATACACATGAATGATACTGGAAACCTGTTGTGCCTCTGTAATTTTCAATTCTTTTTTGATGAGCAATGCTTCCGCAAGCAAATATTCTTCATCGTCTAAGGCGGAAAAATCTTCACCATATTCCTCATTAAAAATTAAAATAGCTTCACTGCTTAGTTTTAAATGCGTGGGCAATGCGGCGGCCATCACCTCTCCTTCGCTGCAGATATAATATTCGCTGATCCAGTTCCAGAGTTGTAATTGCTTTTGATAAATGACGGGCTCATCATCTATCACGCTCAGAATTTCTTTTGTTTCATAAGCCGGTTTTTCTTTGCTTAAGGATTTTATAATGCCTGCGTATTTTTTGTTTTTTCCAAAAACCACTTCTACCCTGGATCCGATTTGTAATTTCTTAACTAATTTTTCAGGAACCGAGTAAGTATATGTTTTTGGAAGAGCTAATGGCAAAATCACTTCTATCCAAGTAGATGTGGGTTGTATTATTTCGTTGAATAAATCGGGCTCTTTTGGAGTGTTATTGCTCATTGGTGCAAATATATTGAGAGTGAAGGGATAAGAGAACAACGATAAGTTATAAGAGAAAAGTTATGGCTGAAAAAATTTATGGTAAACAAACAAATAATCCTATTTTTTATTTTTGCCGGACGCGGCCAACTAACGTTTAGAACGCCACAATTTTAAATCGACAGTAAGCAAACAAATAGGGCCATTTTTTATTTTGAGTCGTATTCATTAAGTATTACAGTATGAAAAATCAACTTACTTTTTAAATCGCCGTTGTTGGTAAGCCTCTGCATTTGGGTTTTATTTTTTATCCTTCGCGCTTTGTTATACTTTTGAAAATAAAAAGAATCATGTCCGACCAGCCACAGGTGCCCAACCAATTGAATATCGAAATATCAGAAGAAGTTTCAGAAGGTATTTATGCCAATCTTGCCATTATTACACATAGCCATGCGGAATTTGTAGTGGACTTTGTGAATGTAATGCCTGGCACTCC
>JAHEZA010000133.1:3479-6915 GCA_023251335.1 Chitinophagaceae bacterium
TTATTTTTTGGATGCATCCGGTCGTTTATTTTTACCACAACTGATTTATTGTTCTTAATGTTGGTAACTTTTATCCACGTATTTAGCGGTAATACATTGCAAGCAGCCGTATATTTTTCCGGAAGGTAAATTTCACCATTAGCCGTTTGTCTGCCCTTGAATTTATCAGCATAATAACTTGCTATACCATATTTTACTTTTGTGTCATTATTAGCTTTTTCTCCGGAAGAGGGTGGCGGGTCGTTTTTGTCAGACTGAGCTGCGCCATTACGATGAAATAAAATGAAGATAGATAAGACCGCAAGAACTCTGAACATAAGACGGATTTTATATGGATATAAGTGATTCTTTAACGACCAAAATAATACTTTAATATGGGACTATATAAAATAAAAAAGGGGCCGAATGGAAATTCACCCCTATTATAATCCAATATCCTATGAAAAACCGAGTTTAATCCGCCTGAGCCGGATTTTTATATTTTTAAAGCTTTCGCTTTCTTGTATTCTTAATTATTTTCACTTATTCACACACTACAGACATATAGACTGCTTTCGACTCAAAAACGTTGCATTGGTTTAATATTTTTTTTAAAAAAAGGGGCCGAATGAAAATTCACCCCTTGTTATAATCCAATATCCTATGAAAAACCGAGTTTAATCCGCCTTAGCGAATCTTTATAATTTAGATGGTTTTCACCATGTTGTTTTAAATGTTTTTGAAAATTCATTAAAATTTTCAGCATTGTATTTTTCCTCTCCGAAGTATTTCAAAACCACTTCTATTTCTTGGGGTTGCATATAGCCCGGAATAGAAGCTGGCTGTTGGTCTTTTTTCGGAAAAATAATGGTATTAGGAAATGCCAGCTGGCCCTGTGTCACATAAACTGCGAAATCGTTTATTTTATCATTAGAATTAAACACAAATTTTCTATGGTTCCAAACAACCGTATCTTTTGTTTCCGCATTTAACTTCACTGCATAAAAATGATCGTTTATATATGAAATCACGTTAGCGTTATTATAAGTTTTTTTATCCATTACTTTACACCAGTAGCACCAACCTGTATAAAGATCAATTAATACCGGTTTGGGTTCAGCCTGCATTTTCAAATTCACTTCGTCAACGCTTAGCCAATTAATTTTTTCCTTTTCAGGTTGTTTAACTTTGCCAAACGAAAAAAAAAGAAAACAGGCCATTAAAGCAGCAAGTGCTTTTTTATCCATGAGTAATAAACGAACTTTATTTGGTTTTATTTGATCAGGTATCAAAATTTTATCATTAAAATTTTACACAGTGAATAAAATAATTATCGCTATTTCGGGAGCCAGTGGTTCTATTTATGCAAAGGTATTGTTAGATAAACTTTTTCTGATAAGATCTCAGTGGTCCGACCTGGGTATAATAATCACAGATAATGCCAAAATTGTTTGGGAAACAGAATTAGACGAAGCGAGCTACGATAAATACGATACAAAATATTACGACAAAAATGATTTTATGGCGCCATTCGCTTCCGGCTCGGCCAATTACAATATTATGGTGATAGTGCCTTGTAGTATGGGAACCATTGGCCGTATAGCTTCGGGCATGTCCAACGATCTTATCTCAAGAGCGGCAGACGTTATATTAAAAGAAGCAAGAAAATTAATTTGCGTTGTTAGAGAAACGCCCTATAATCTCATTCATCTAAAAAACATGGAAATAATTACACAAGCGGGTGGAATTATTTGCCCCGCTACACCATCATTTTACAGCAAACCAAAAACAATTGAAGAAGTAGTTGCAACGGTTGTTGATAGAATTATAGGATTGGCGGGTTTAAGTATTGATAGCTTCAGATGGGGAAGCGAAGGGGTAAAGAATACGTAAAGAGTACAAATGTTCAATGTTCAATAATCAATATTCAATGCCCGAAGGAAAGGAAAATGCTTAGATGGTACACAATAAATTAGTGATATTTCTATTTAGTATTCACAGCTCTGATGGGCCGGTATAGTTTAATATTGGTAACCCCCAATGAATTGAGAATAACTAATTTATCTCAAATCCACTACCTCTACGCCGGGATAATCTTTGGGATTAAAGACAAATAATGAATCAGCAAGATTCGTGTTCACTTTCATTAAAGTGATCGTATAAACATACCGGTTACCATTTTTCTCAAATACTTTAGTAGAGACAATGTTTTTGGAACTTTTATCAACCTCCACCAATACCTTAAAAAAAGCCTTGGTTTTATCTACAGGCGTTAATTCTATTTCCTGGATCGTTTTACCACCTTGCTTTGTTTCTCCATTTAGCTTATATAAAAAATCCTTGTCATAGAAATTGGTGAACATTTTTTGCGGCGTGATCGTGTTAGCGTCCGGGTCGAACTTCGTAAGCTGAACTTCATTAGCGGACTTATCATACGTCCAGATATTATCTCCATCACTATAGATTTCCTGGTCTGAAATGCTAACCCGATATCGCGATCCTTGTATATAAACAATTCCTTTTTTCGTTCCCTGGACCTTATTATTTCCGTCAGCGATCGTAAGAGTAAAGTTAGCGGTAACCGATTTATATGTTTTAAATTTGGCACTTACGTTATCCAAAATCACTTTCGCTTCAGGATCGTTTTTACCGAGGGAATTGTTTTGAGAAAAAACCGCAGTTCCACAAAACATAAAAAATGAGAGTAATAATATTTTCATTTTTAAAATTTATCCTTTAATTATTTAAAGTTGCCAAAGATAAGAATATGGACTTGACTATTCGGTTATGGTTTAATCAGTAAATCATAAAACACTTCTACGCTTCGGATTGTACTCCGGCAACTTCAGTTCTTACCTGGTTTGACTGGCTAAAACTTTTGGCTGCTTTTATAAAATGAACAAAGACCGGGTGCGGATTTTCTACAGTACTCTTCAGTTCCGGATGATACTGTACACCAATAAAAAATGGATGGCTCGTTAGTTCGACGATCTCAACCAGGCCGCTTTGAGGGTTGATGCCACTGGCAATCATTCCTGCTTCCTCAAATTGAGGTAAATATTTATTATTAAACTCCCAGCGGTGGCGATGGCGTTCGTTTATTTCCGTGGTTCCATAAATTGCGTAAGCAAGCGTGTTTTCCTTTAGGTGACATGGGTAAGAACCCAACCGCATTGTCCCGCCCTTCATCGTGATTTTTTTTTGTTCTTCCATCATATCTATCACCGGATCGGGCGTATCGGGATTCATTTCTGTGGAATCTGCTTCTTTAATTCCTAATACATTTCTGGCAAATTCAATGACAGCCATCTGCATCCCCAAGCAAATCCCAAAAAATGGAAGATTATTTTCCCGCGCATACTTCACCGCTACAATTTTTCCTTCCACACCTCTGAAACCAAAGCCCGGAGCTACCAATAAGCCATCGAGGCCAATAAGTTTTTCGTTTACATTTTCT